>CAXTPX010000010.1:0-13353 GCA_964246005.1 uncultured Burkholderiaceae bacterium
CGAACGCGCCCTCGCCTGCTGCAGGCGTTCGGCGTGTCGGTCGAGCGACGACAGCCACACGGCCGCCCGGAAGCCGAACGTCACCGGCAACGCGTGCTGCAGGTGGGTGCGCCCGGCCGTCACCGTGTCGGCGTGGTCGATGGCCAGCTTGCGCAGTGCGGCGCGGGTCTCGTCGAGTTGCACCTCGATCAAAGCAACGCCCGCCTTGCACTGGAGCATCGACGCGTTGTCCATGATGTCCTGCGTCGTCGCGCCCCAGTGCACGTAGCGGCCCGCATCGCCGCACTGCTTCACCATCTGCCTGACGATCGGCACGATCGGGTAGCCGACGATCGCCGTCTCCGCGCTGATCGCGTCGAAGTCGAACGCTTCCGCATTCGCACATCGCGTGATCGTTTCGGCCGCTTCGGCCGGCACGAGGCCTGCGCGGGCCTCGGCTCGCGCGAGGGCGGTCTCCGCGTCCACGCAGCGTGCGATGTATGCGTGGTCGTCGAAGATCGCGCGCATCTTCGGCGTGCCGAACATGTCGCGATAGAGGACCGAGTCGAAGACGGAAGCGGCCATGGGGCTGTCCTTGTGGTTGGGAGCCGGAAGCGTAGCCGTTCGCCAGCACGCGGCCGGCGGTCCCCCGGCGCGCCGACCGCGGAGCAAGCGCCTAGAATGGCGGGCTCGCTCTTCCAGGAGTGGTGCCATGCCCCTCACCCCGCAGCTGACGGTCGTCAACGTCGAGTCCCGAGAAGTCCCTCCCGCGTCTGCCGCACTCGCGACCACCATCTCCCCCGTGCCCGAGATCGTCGCGGAGCTCGCGGCCGGCCGCATGGTGATCCTGGTGGACGAGGAGGATCGCGAGAACGAGGGCGACCTGGTGCTCGCCGCCGACTTCGTCACGCCCGAGGCGATCAACTTCATGGCGCGCTTCGGCCGCGGCCTGATCTGCCTGACGCTGACCGAAGAGCGCTGCCGGCAACTGAACCTGCCGCTGATGACGGCGGCCAACGGCACGCGCTACGGCACCAAGTTCACGATGTCGATCGAGGCGGCCGAAGGCGTGACGACCGGCATCTCCGCGGCCGACCGCGCGCGCACCATCCAGGCCGCGGTCGCGAAGGACGCGAAGCCGGCGGACATCGTGCAGCCGGGTCACATCTTTCCGATCCGTGCGGAGGCCGGCGGCGTGTTGCTGCGAGCCGGGCACACCGAAGCCGGATGCGACCTTGCCCGCATGGCCGGCACGACGCCGGCCTCGGTGATCTGCGAGCTCCTGAAGGACGACGGCTCGATGGCCCGGCTGCCGGACCTGATGATCTTCGCGCGCGAGCACGGCCTGAAGATCGGCACGATCGCCGACCTGATCCATTACCGCTCGGCCAACGAGAGCCTGACCGAGCGCGTCGCGGATCGTCAGGGCCTGACCGCGCACGGTCCGCTGCGAGCGGTGGCGTAGCGCGACCTGCCGAGCGGCGCCGCGCACCTGGCGCTGACGCGCGGCGCGATCGATCCCGACCGCGAGACGCTCGTGCGCGTGCACGAGCCGACGTCGCTGCTCGACCTGCTCGACAGCGGCACGTCGACACATTCGTGGACGGTCGCCCGCGCGCTCGAGGCGATCGCGAAGTCCGATGCGGGCGTGCTGGTGATGCTCAACTGCAGCGAGTCGGCCGATCGATTGTTCGGGCAGTTCGCATCGCTCGCCGAAGTCGATCGCACCGGGGTGTGCCGCGAGACGCACGTGGAACGCAAGATGGACCTGCGGACCTACGGCATCGGGGCGCAGATCCTGCGCGACCTCGGCGTCGGTCGCATGCGCCTGCTCTCGAAGCCGCGCAAGATGCCGTCGATGGCGGGCTACGACCTGCGCGTCGCCGGCTATGTCGACCCCTGATCGTGGGTGGAACCCCATGACCGTCGAAGTCCTCCACCCCGATGTCGCCGGCGCCGACCTGCGGGTCGGCATCGTGCAGGCGCGCTTCAACGAGCCGGTCTGCCAGGCGTTGCGGAAGGCCTGCGTGGCAGAACTGCTGGCGCTCGGCGTGCTGACCGAGGACATCCTCGTCGCCACGGTGCCGGGTGCGCTCGAGATCCCGTTCGCGCTGCAGAAGATGGCCGAGTCGCAGCAGTTCGATGCGCTGGTCGCGCTGGGTGCCGTGATCCGGGGCGAGACGTATCACTTCGAGCTCGTTTCGAACGAGAGCGCGGCGGGCATTTCGAAGGTCGCGCTCGCGTTCGACATTCCGGTGGCCAATGGCGTGCTCACGACCGAGAACGATGCGCAGGCCGAGGTCAGGGCCGACGGGAAGGGTCGTGACGCGGCGCGCGCCGCGGTGGAGATGGCCAATCTCGCGAGTCGCCTCGAGGATCTGGCCGACGGCGAAGAAGAAGAAACGCCGTGACATGCCGGGAGCCGTCGATCGACGGCTCCCTTGTTTCGACACAGAACGAACGAAGCGAATCAGTGACCACGCCCGACCAGCCCGCATCATCGACGTCCGCCACGCCCCCTGCCACCGGTCGAAAGGGCGCCTCGAAAGGCCCGCCGAAGAGCGCGCGTCGCCGTTCGCGCGAGTTCGCGTTGCAGGGGCTCTACGAATGGCTGTTGTCGCGCGACGCGGGCAACGAGAACGCCGGCGCGATCGACGCGCACATTCGCGAGACACCCGGCTTCGACCGGGCCGATGCCGAGCATTACGGGGCCTTGCTGCACGGTGCGATCCGCGAAGTGGTGCCGCTACGAGCGGCGATCTCGCCGCATCTCGACCGACCGATCGTCGAGCTGTCGCCGGTCGAGCATGCGGTGCTGCTGATCGGCGCGTACGAGCTCGCGCACCACGTCGAGATCCCGTATCGCGTCGTGATCAACGAGGCGGTCGAGGTCGCGAAGTCGTTCGGGGGAACCGACGGCTTCAAGTACGTCAACGGCGTGCTCGACAAGCTCGGTGCGGGACTGAGACCGCACGAAGCCCGCTCGCGATAGGCGCTGCGCGGTCGCGGCGCGTGACATGACCGAGTTCGAACTGATCGCGCGTTACTTCGGCCGGACGCCGTCCCGAGCCGGTTCCCCGGTCTCGCTCGGCATCGGCGACGACTGCGCGCTGCTCGTGCCGCGCGCCGGCCACGAGCTCGCGATCTCCACCGACATGCTGGTGGCCGGTCGCCACTTCTTCGACGACGTGGATCCGGCGGCGCTCGGATGGAAGGCGCTGGCCGTCAGCCTGTCGGATCTCGCGGCGATGGGCGCGCGTCCGCTCGCGTTCACGCTGGCGCTCGCGTTGCCGACGATCGACGAGCCCTGGCTCGCCTCGTTCGCGAGCGGCTTGTTCGACTGTGCGGACGAATACGACTGCCGGTTGATCGGTGGCGATACCACGCGTGGTCCGTTGAACCTGTGCGTGACGATCTTCGGGGAGGTGCCGACCGGACACGCGCTCAGGCGCGATGGCGCACGGGTCGGCGACGACGTGTGGGTGTCGGGCGTAGTCGGTAGCGCGGCGCTCGCGCTCGATCGGTTGCATCGCATGCGCGAGCGGGACGCCACCGCCCTGGCCCCGGCGCTGCGCGCTGCCCTCGAACGCCCGACGCCGCGCGTCGCACTCGGCCTCGCACTGGCCGGCATCGCGTCGTCCGCGATCGACGTCTCCGATGGCCTGGCACAGGATCTCGGGCACGTCCTCGCCGCCTCGCGCTGCGGCGCGGAAGTGCAAGTCGATGCGCTGCCGCTGTGCGACGACCTCGCATCGAGCGACGACGTCGCGCGTCGAGGCTTCGCGCTCGCCGGTGGCGACGACTACGAGCTGTGCTTCACGGCGCCCGCCTCACGACGCGATGCGGTCGAACGCGTGGCATCGGTCAGCACCACACGCGTCACGCGCATCGGCGTCATCGCCGCGGCCGCGGGCCTGCGATTGCAGGGAGCGGGCGGCGCGATCGACGACCCCGCGTCGCTGCGCGGCTTCGACCACTTCGCATGAACGCGACGCCGCGGCCCGACCTGCGCTTCCTGCTGGCGCATCCCGCGCATGCGATCGCCCTCGGCTTCGGTAGCGGCCTGCCGTCGAAGGCGCCGGGGACGTTCGGGACGCTGTTCGGCTGGGCAGCCTACGTGCTGATCGCGCCGTACCTGACCGTCGGCGGCTGGCTGCTGGTCCTCGTCGCCGGCTTCGCGCTCGGCTGCTGGGCCTGCACCCGCACCGGCCGGGACCTCGGCGCCGCGGATCACGGCGGCATGGTGTGGGACGAGATCATCGCGATCTGGCTGGTGCTGCTGTTCGTGCCGCCGGGATGGACGTGGCAGGTCGGGGCCTTCGTCGTGTTCCGCTTCTTCGACATCGTCAAGCCGCCGCCGATCCGTCACTTCGAGCGCCGCTTCAAGCGGGGTGGATGGGCGGGCTTCGGCGTGATGGGCGACGATCTGATCGCCGCGTTCTACAGCTTGCTCGCGATCGCCATCGCGCTCCGCCTCGTCGACCGGTTCGGCGCTCACTGAAACGGATCGGGACAGGACACCAGATGAACGACACCATCCGCAGCCTCGCGTTGCAGCTCGGCCGACAGTTGATCGAACGCAACTGCATGGTGGCGACCGCCGAGTCGTGCACCGGCGGCCTGGTCGCGGCCGCGCTGACCGACATCGCGGGCTCGTCGGCGTGGTTCGAGCGCGGCTTCGTGACGTATTCGAATCACGCGAAGGTCGAGATGCTGGGCGTCGAAGCCGATCTGATCGAGACGCACGGCGCGGTCAGCGAGGAGGTGGCGCGTGCGATGGCCGAGGGTGCGGTGCTCGAGAGCCGCGCGCAGCTCGCCGTTTCGATCACCGGCGTCGCGGGGCCGGGCGGCGGCACGCGCGACAAGCCGGTCGGGACCGTCTGCTTCGCGTGGGTGCAAATGGAACAGCCGGCAGAGAGCGAGACGATGCACTTCGACGGCGATCGGGCGCAGGTCCGGGAACAGTCGGTCCGCCACGCGCTCGGCGGCCTGCTGTTGCGCGTGCTGGCATCGAGCGGCGCGCCGTCGCGTTGAGCGACGTGCCCCGCCGATCAGCGCCGACAGGCCTCGATCGCGTCGCGGGTCTCGACGGCGACGCGGCGCGCGGCGCTCGCGAAGTCTTCGTCGTTGCCCGCGTACAGCACCGCGCGCGACGAACTCACCATCAGCCCGCCCGCCGCGGTCGCGCCGGCCGCGACCGATGCCGCGAGATCGCCGCCCTGCGCGCCGATGCCGGGCACGAGGATCGGCAGGTCGGCGACGACGGCGCGCACGCGTGCGAGCTCTTCGGGGTAGGTCGCACCGACGACGAGGCCGCACTGACCGCTCGCGTTCCAGCGATCGGCGACGAGACGCGCGACGTGCAGGTAGAGCGGCTCGCCGTCCGGGGCCACCGGCAGTGCCTGCAGCTCGTCGCCGCTGGGGTTCGAGGTTCGACACAGGATGATCGTGCCCTTGCCGGGATACGCGAAGAACGGCGCGATGGCGTCGAGGCCCTGGTACGGCTGCAGCGTGACCGCATCGGCCCCGTAGCGCTCGAACGCCTCGCGCGCGTACTGCTCCGACGTCGATCCCACGTCGCCCCGCTTCGCGTCGAGGATCACCGGCACGTCGGTATGGCGCTCGTGGATGTACGCGATCAGCGCCTCCAGCTGGTCCTCGGCCCGGTTCGCCGCGAAGAACGCGATCTGCGGCTTGAATGCGCAGACGAGGTCGTGCGTCGCGTCGACGATCGCGCGGCAGAAATCGAGGATGGCCTGGCCGCCTCGCAGGTGCGGCGGGAAACGGGCAGGGTCGGGGTCGAGGCCGACGCACAGCAGCGTGCGCTGATGGTCCCAACGCCGTCTCAGACGTTCGACGAATGTCGGCGATTCGGCCGGATCGATGGGCGCCGCGGGCATGTCGGTGGTCCTCGTGTCGTGCCGCCTGGCGTGCCGCCAAGTGCGTGATGCCTGCGGATCGACGAGAATTCTAAGTCGAGTCGCTTCGCCGCTGCCGACGGCGACGACGGCTCGACCAAAGGAATCGCTTCGCATGCTCCGTTCGCTCGGCTTGATGGGTCTCCTGACGCTGCTGTGGGGGATGAACTGGTCGGTCATGAAGATCGGCATCACGCAGTTGCCGCCGCTGTGGTTCCGCAGCGTCGGGCTCGTGCTCGGGACCGCGGTGCTCGGCCTCGTGCTGGTCCTGCGCGGCGTGTCGTTGCGGGTCCCGCGCGCCTCGCTCGGCCGCATCGTCCTGCTGTCGTTGCCGAACATCATCGTCTGGTACGCGCTCGTGACGATCGCGATGACGATGCTGCCGGCGGGACGTGCCGCCATCCTCGGATTCACGATGCCGGTCTGGTCCGCACTGATCGGCGCGTTCCTGTATCGCGAGCCGCTCGACTGGCGGACCGGCGTCGGGGTGGCGTGCGCGGTGACCGGCGTGATCCTGCTGGTCGCAGGCGACTGGGGTGCGCTCGCAGGCCATCCGCTCGGCACAGTGTTGATGCTGGTGGCCGCATGCTCGTGGGCGTGGGGCACGCATGCGTTCAAGCGCTCCGGTCTCGCGATCGACACCCTGGTGCTGACGTTCTGGATGATGGCCGTCGCGTGCCCGGTGATCGTGGGCGCTTCGGCGTTGTTCGAAGGAGCCCGGTGGCGCATCCCGATCGGCCGGGAGTGGTGGCCGATCCTGTACAGCGCGGTGCTGGTGCTGGGGGTGGGTAACCTGATCTGGTTCACGGTCGCCCGCTCGCTGCCCCCGACCACCGCCGGCCTCTCGTCGATGCTGATCCCGGTCGTCGGGGTATTCTCGGGAATGGCGATCCTCGGTGAGACGCCGCCGTGGCGCGACTTCGTCGCGTTGGCGCTGATCTGCCTTGCCGTTGCCCTGGCGCTGGTTCGACCGGCGGTCCGAGCCGTCCGATGACGCAGCGCCGATTACCGCACCACCTTCGAAGGAAATTCATGCGCCTCCACCCCGCTCACGACCTCGCGTTCCGCTCGATCACCGCGACGGTGGTTTCCCGACTACTCCGGCTCGGGGCGATCGCGGCCTGTGCCACGCTGCTCTCGGCTTGCGGCTACAACCAGTTCCAGACCAAGGACGAGGCGACCAAGGGAGCCTGGAGCGAGGTCGTCAACCAGTACCAGCGACGTGCCGACCTCGTGCCGAACCTGGTCAATACGGTCAAGGGCTATGCGGCGCAGGAGAAGGACGTGCTGATCGGCGTGACCGAGGCGCGCGCGAAGGCGACCAGCATCCAGGTCACGCCGGAGACGCTCAACGACCCCGAGGCGTTCAAGAAATTCCAGCAGGCGCAGGGCGAGCTGTCGGGCGCGCTGTCGCGCCTGATCGCGGTATCCGAGAACTATCCGCAGCTCAAGTCGGACCAGAACTTCCGCGATCTCTCGTCGCAGCTCGAAGGGACCGAGAACCGCATCACCGTCGCGCGCAATCGCTACATCCAGGCCGTGCAGGACTACAACGTCACCGTGCGGCAGTTCCCGAACAACCTGACGGCGATGGTGTTCGGCTACAAGACGAAAGAGAATTTCTCGGTCGAGAACGAGAAAGGCATCTCGACCGCGCCGACCGTCAAGTTCTGACGCCCGCGTTGGACATCGTGCTGCCGAGGGTCTTGCGTCGAGCGGTCTTGCGGGGAGCGCGTGCGCTCGTCGCGGTCGTCGCACTGGCCGCCGCTTCGCTCGGCGCCGCGCAGTCGTTCGTCGCGGTACCGCCGCTGACCGGGCGCGTCACCGATAGCGCCGGCCTGCTGACCGCCGAGCAGCGCGCGACGCTCGAGTCGTCGCTGGCCGACTACGAGACGCGGAAGGGCTCGCAGATCGCGGTCCTGACGGTGCCGACGACGGCGCCCGAGCAGATCGAGCAGTACGGCATCCGGGTCGCCGACGCCTGGAAGATCGGGCGCAAGGGCACGGCCGACGGCGTCATCGTGATCGTGGCGAAGGACAATCCGCGCGATCTTCGCCGGTTGCGGATCGAAGTGGGCCGTGGCCTCGAGGGCGCGATCACCGACGCGCAGTCGAAGCGCATCATCGACGAGACCATCGCCCCCCGCTTTCGACAGGACGATTTCTACGGCGGGCTGGTGGCCGGCGTCGGCCGGATCGAGTCGTTGCTCGAAGGTGAATCGTTGCCGCCGCCTCCGGCGCCGGCGAGCGAGACCGGCAGCAGCGCCGGCCATCTCGGCATCGGACTGCCGGGTCTGCTGTTGCTGTTCGTGATCGTGTCGTTCGTCCTGCGCAGCGCGCGATCGCGACAGGTGGGCTACCTGTCGGGCAACCGGGCGTTGAACCGTTCGGTCACGCCGTTCGTCGTCGGCAGCATCCTCGGCAGCCTGGGCGGTCGTGGCGGCGGTGGCGGATTCGGCGGCGGCGGTGGGGGTGGAGGCGGCGGCTTCAGTGGCGGCGGCGGCGACTTCGGGGGCGGTGGCGCGTCCGGAGACTGGTGATGGACTGGGGGCGCCTGTACCGGCACGTCCTGGCGACGCAGCGCGGCGCGCACCGACTTTTTTCCGAGCAGATCATGCGGCGGCTGCAGGAGGTGGTCGCCGCGGGCGAGGCGACGCATCGCGGCGAAGTGCGACTGATCGTCGAATCGGCGTTGCCGCTGCGCAAGGTTCGTCGCGGGATGAGCACGCGCCAGCGGGCGCTCGATCTGTTCGGGACGTTCCGCGTGTGGGACACCGAAGAGAACAACGGCGTGCTGCTGTACATCAACATCGCCGACCGGAAGCTGGAAGTCATCGCCGATCGTGCTGCGGCGCAGGCGGTCGCCGGCGCGCACTGGCAGGCGGTCTGCGATCTCGCGTTGCGTTCCTTCCGGGCCGGCGACTTCGAACGGGGCGTCACCGAGGCGTTGCAGGCGATCCACGAATCGCTGGCAGGGGCCTTCCCGACGCACGGCACTCCCCGCGCCAACGAGCTACCGGACGCACCGGTTCTGCTCTGATCCTCGGCATCGGCCGTCATGCCCCGCTCCGAACGCCGACCCTCGTGTCGGCGTTTTGCATGGCGCCGAGCCGCCTTCCGGTCGCAGCCGTTTGCTGCCTGCCGATCGTTCGCGTCCTGTATCAAAAATGCAACGAGCAGCCACGTGGCAGTGACACTTTCATGAAATCGCAGACATTTTGTTTCGAGTCGTGACCGCCTTCGCTAGACTTCGATTCATCGCACATGCAGCAAACAGGAGCATTTCGCCTGTTTGCCGTCGGAAATCCACTGAATCGTCGTCATCCTGCAGCCTTTCCACGGAGGAAGTTCCATGTTCAACGAAGCACCCGTCGCACGTTGCCTGCGACTGGCATTTCTGAGCGGTTTCATCGGGCTGACGCTCGTGTCCGCACCGACCGTCGCACAGGAAGTCCAGGCCGGACAGCGGGTCGAGATCACCGGATCGAACATCCGCCGCGCGCAGACCGAAACCGCGTCGCCGGTGCAGACCCTGACCCGGGAAGACATCGATCGGTCGGGCAAGACGAGCGTCGCCGAGCTGCTGCAGACGCTCGCGATCGACAACAACGGATCGGTCCCGACGACCTTCGGCAACGGCTTCTCGCGCGGCGGCTCGGGCATTTCGCTGCGCGGTCTCGGCGTCGGCGCGACGCTGGTGCTGGTCAACGGACGCCGCGTGGCGCCGTACGCACTCGCCGACGACGGTACGAAGAGCTACACCGACCTGAACATCATTCCGCTGGAAGCCGTCGAGCGCGTCGAAATCCTGAAGGACGGCGGCTCGGCCGTTTACGGTTCGGATGCGATCGCCGGCGTGGTCAACATCATCCTGAAGAAGGAATTCACCGGGACCGCGATCCGCGCCAGCGTCGGGCAGTCGCTCGAATACGGTGACGGCCGTGACACCAAGGCTGCATTCACCACCGGCTTCGGCAACCTCGACACGGACAAGTACAACGTCCTGTTCGACTTCGAATACAACAAGCGCGAACCGATCTTCCTGTCGAACCGCACGGACCGCGGCAAGGTCGGCTACACCGACCTGCGCAGCGACGGATTCAACACGTCCGACACGACCGCCGGCGGCGTGGCCGCGGGTGGCACCGGCGCGATCACGTCCGGCGGCCTGACCGGCGGCAGCTCGGTCAACGGCAACGTTCGCAACCCGACGACGCTGCTGTACTACAGCCGCGGCAACAACACGGCGGCGACCGGCTTCACCCGACAGTTCCCCGGCGCGGCCTGCTCCAACTTCACCAGCCACCCGCAGGGCGATCCGGGCGGCGGCTGCCTGATCGACGCGACGCAGCAGTACCGTCAGGTCCAGCCGAAGCAGGAAAACTTCAATTTCTACACGCGCGGCAACCTGCAGCTCACCGACAACCTGATGCTGTATGCCGAGGGCAACTACTTCGACAACCGGGAAGCGGGACAGCTGACGCCAGCCACGGTCAACGGCACGACGGTCTCGCCGACGATCATCAACGGTTCGGCGCTGGGAACGCTCGGTGCGAGCCATCCCGACAACCCTTACTTCGGTACGGCCGCCCGCCTGCGCTACACCGCGTTCGACAACGGTCCGCGCAGGTTCGACACGACGAACCAGTTCAGCCGCGCGCTGCTCGGCCTGAAGGGAACGGCGTTCGGCTGGGACTTCGACACGGCCCTCTCGTATTCGCGGGATCACCTTCTCGCGACCGACAAGGGCTTCTTCCAGGTCAACGTGCTGAACGCACTCCTGAATCCGACCGCCGCGAACGTCGCGCTGGCCCGGGCTAGCAGTGCGGCGTACGCGGCACTGCCGGCCGGGACCTACTACCGCATCGCCGAGAACGCCAACCTGAACTCGCCCGCGGTCTACCAGGCCCTGTCGCCGGACGTCTATGGACGTGCGAAGTCCGAGGAAGCGCTGGCCGACTTCAAGGCCTCGCGCGAGTTGTTCAACCTTCCGGGCGGCGCGTTCGGCCTGGCGCTCGGTGCTGAAGTCCGGCACGAGCAGAACTCGCTGTTGCCGACGACCGGTACGGACATCGGCCAGACCCTGGGGATCGGTTACTCGGCCTATTCGCTCAATCGGAACATCGAAGCGGCGTACGCCGAAATCAACGCACCGGTGCTGAAGTCGGTCGAGCTGTCGGCGGCGGCGCGTTACGACCACTACCAGCGCGTCGGCGGCGCGTTCGATCCGAAGGGCGGCATCAAGTGGACGCCGATCGAGCAGGTCGCGCTCCGCGGCACGTTCTCGCGCGGCTTCCGCGCGCCGAACGCGCCGGAAACCGGTGGCGGCACCGCGGGTACGGCGACGTCGACCGACCCGGTCCGCTGCGCACTGGCCACGGCCCAGAACAGCCCGAACAAGACGGCTTTGTGCTCTTCGCAGAGCGCGGTGCTCGTCAGCTCGGGCAATCCGAACCTGGCGCCCGAGCGTTCGAAGGTCTACACCGGCGGCATCGTGCTCGACCCGACGCGTTCGACGTCGATCTCGGCCGACTACTTCAAGATCGTCCGCAAGAACGAAATCATCGCGGGTTCGGGCACCAACGAGTCGAACATTCTTGCCGGCCGGGTCGTTCGCGATCCGACGACGACGGATGCGACGCTGGTCGGTGACCCGGGTGCGCTGGTGGCGATCCTGACGCCGTATCAGAACTCGTCGCGGACGCAGGTTCGCGGGATCGACCTCGAGGCGCGTCAGGACATTCCGATGGGCGCGGCGTTCGGCAAGTTGTCGTTCGGTGTCAAGTACACCCACCTGTTCTCGTATCAGGTGACCGACAACACGGGCGTCACGACGGAGTACGCCAATACGCACGGCAACTGCAACGTGACCAACTGCATCGGGACGCCGGCGGACCGGGCCAACCTCGATCTGACCTACTCGATCGCGGACGTAGTCATGTCGACCATCGTCAACTTCCGGGGTGGCTTCAGGAACATCGAGACGCAAGAGTCGACGACGTGCGAGACGATCGTGCACACGGGAGCCAACGACCCGGGCAACTGCCGGATCGGTTCGTTCACGACGTTCGATTTCACGACCCGCTGGAACCCGACCCGCAACTGGGAGGTGTTCGGTTCGATCCAGAACCTGTTCGATCGCAAGCCGCCTTTCGATCCGACGACCTACGGTGCCATCAGCTACAACCCGCTCGACGTGAGCGGCGCGGTGGGCCGGACGTTCCTGGCCGGCGCGCGGTACAAGTTCTGAGCGAGGCCGCCGTCGTCGCTCGATTCGGTCGGGCTGACGGCGCGATGATCCTGCTGGTCGTCGGAAAACAGAAACCCGCCGGAGCGATCCGGCGGGTTTTTTCTTGGCGGTTGCGGTCCTCGGCGGCCGGGCCGATGCCCTCGACGTCAGCGCTTCGTTTCGACGGTCGAGGCGGTCTGGGTGTCACGGGTCGCGGTGCGGACCAGACAGTCGGACCGCCCCCCATCCTTCGTCGCGCCACCGCATGGGATCGCGTCGCGTGCCGTGGCAGGACGTTCCGCGGGGCGTTGCTCGGACGCTTTCGGTTCCGGACACGGCAGGTCCTGGAACACGTTGCCGCATCGGTAGATTTTCGCAGCCCATCCCGGCGTCGCGGTCGTGGCGAGCATCATGGCGACCGCGATCACCGCGCGCCGGGGCCCGGACGTCGGTCGGCGGACTCTGGCTGACGGGGCAGATGGCATCTCGTTCTCCTGGTGATGCTCGTCGTTGTCGGCATGCGGCCGTCCGCTCGGCTGGCGGATCGAGAAGGATGCCTCGCAGCGCGCGGATGCGCAACCTGGAGCAACGGCCGTGCCGGTCGCAGGAGACCATGGTCAGGAAGACACCTACTTCATAGAGCGCGGAACTCTCGTCGCTCGTAGGCTGATGCACCTGATCCGCCGAAGATTCGGGGGTATCGATTGGGTTACGACTGCGCGCTCGGCACGACGTCGATTCGCGCGATGTAAAGCGCACCGACGGTCGCCGGTCCCGCGCACTCGAGGGCGCTGCCGCCGGTGCGGCCGCAGGCAGCGATGCGTTGGGGCTGCGTCTGACAGCGCGAAGCGCGTTCGCCCACGACACTGGCGGCCCGCTGCAGACGCAGCCCACGTTCGGAGCATCCGCATGGGTATCCTCGCCAACATTTTTTCCAAGATCTTTCCTTCCAGCCATCCGATCAACACGTCGGACACCCCGGTGACGCCCACCACGACGCCTGGCGGGTCCACGACCGTCGCCGTCGGCACGACGACGGCGTCGCCGGCGATGCCCCCGGTCGACGTGCACCAGGTCCTCACCGACATGGCCAGCAAGAATCCGGAGAAGTTGAACTGGGAGACTTCGATCGTCGACCTGATGAAGTTGCTCGGGCTCGACAGCAGCATCGCGCACCGCAAGGAGCTCGCGACCGAACTGCATTACACCGGCGACATGAACGACTCG
>CAXTPX010000011.1:0-13087 GCA_964246005.1 uncultured Burkholderiaceae bacterium
AGAACTACGTCGCGGTCGTGAAGCGCGGCACGAAGGCGCGCATCACCGTTCCCGAGCACCCGGGGCAGTCGTACCCCGCGACGGTCGAGTCGTCGGCACAGGCGATCAACGCGGCGTCGGGCAGCATGCTGATCCAGCTCGCGGTCGACAACGCCGACGGGCAACTGCTGGCCGGCGCCTTCGCGAACGTCAGTCTCGACCTGCCCGCCGGTGTCGGCGCACTCGGCATCCCGCCCGGGGCGTTGATCCTCGGCAAGGCCGGGCCGCGCGTGGCGACGGTGGGCGCCGACGGAAAGGTGGTGCTGAAGGACGTCGTCATCGGCCGCGATCTCGGCCGGGTCGTCGAGCTCGCGTCCGGCCTCGCCGCCGACGACCGCATCATCGAGAGTCCATCGGACAGCATCGCGAACGGCGACGTCGTGCGGATCGCGCAGAACGACGCCGCAGCCGGAGCCGATCGTGCGAAGAAATAGCGCGGCCGTCGCTGCGGCGCTGTCGCTCGGCGCCTGTTCGTTCGCGCCGCCGATGGTCGTGCCGACCGTGCCGATCGCGAGCGAGTACAAGGAACAGGTGCCGTGGACGGCCGCGCAACCGGCCGATGCCCTGCCGCGCGAACGTTGGTGGGCGCAGTTCGGCGATGCCGACCTCGATGCGCTGCAGGACACGCTGGCCCGCAACAGCCCCGACCTCGCCGCGGCACTCGCGCGCTACGTGCAGGCGCAGGCGCTGAGCGACCAGGCGCGCGCCGGTCTGCTGCCGACGCTGGCGTTGAACTCCAACGTGCAGCGCGACCGACAGTCCGAACTGCGGCCGTTGCGGGTCCTCGGCCCCGCGTCGCCGGACCAATACAGCTCGGTCCAGCTCGGCGCGCAGCTCGACTACGAGTTCGACCTGTGGGGCCGCATCCGCAACCAGGTCGCGGCCGGTGAAGCGAACGCGGCGGCCGCGCAGGGCGACCTCGAATCGGCACGCCTCAGCCTGCAGGCGCAGCTCGCCGACAGCTACATCGCGCTGCGCGGACTCGATCGCACGGTCGCGCTGCTGCGCGATGCGGTGACGGCCTTCGAGCGCGCGCTCGACCTGACGACGACCCGGCACGAGGGCGGTGTCTCGTCGGGACTCGACGTCGCGCGCGCGCAGACGCAGCTCGACTCGACGCGCTCGCAGGTCGCGCAGGTCGCCGCGCAGCGCGCCTTGCAGGAACACGCGATCGCGGCGCTGGTCGGCGACTCGCCGTCGACGTTCACGATCGCGCCGCGCGCGGCCGACATCGCGCTGCCGTCCGTGCCGACCGGCATGCCGTCGACGTTGTTGCAGCGTCGACCCGACATCGCCGCAGCCGAGCGTCGCATCGCCTCGGCCAACGCGAGCGTCGGCGTCGCGCGGGCCGCGTTCTATCCGGCCATCACGCTGAGCGCGCTCGGCGGCTATCAGTCGAGCGACATCGGCAACTTCATCGGCGCGCCCAACACGTTCTGGGCGATCGGCCCGTCGCTGCTGCTGACCGTGTTCGATTCGGGTCGCCGGCAGGCCGAGGTGGACCGCACGCGGGCCGTGCTCGACGAGGTCGGTGCGCGCTATCGCAGCGTCGTCCTCGGCGCGTTCCAGCAGGTCGAGGACAACCTCGCGCTGATCGCCCGCTACCGCGAGGCGGCGGGCTACGAACGATCGGCGCTCACGGCGGCGCAGAAGTCGCTCGATTTCGCGACGCTTCGCTATCGCGAAGGCGCGGTCAACTACCTCGAGGTCGTGACCGCGCAGACCGCGACGTTGCAGTCCGAGCGCAACACGGCCGACCTCGACACGCTGCAACGGCGTGCGAGCGTGCAACTGATCCGCGCGCTCGGAGGCGGCTGGTCGGGGGCATCGAGTTCGCAACCGCTGGTGCTTGCGACGCCTTGACGAGGCTCGCTGGCCGCGACCTGCGGAACGATGTGCGCATCACCCACGGATCGTCGTTCCCGCGCACGCGGGACCCCAGCGGCGCTGGGTCGAGCACGAAGACCAGGCGACGACACCGGGTTCCCGCTTTCGCGGGAACGACGGTTTAGGCAGGGCGCCGCTCGCTTGTTCGCCGCCCGGAACGACGAAGCCGAACTTCGCCCGCTGAAACGACGTGAACGAGGGTAGTCCCGCGCCGCAAGTCGCGACCCTCGAGCGAGCCGGCATGGCGCCGATGCAACAGGCGCTGGAACGAAAGCTGCTAATCCCTGCCGCGACCTTCAGAATGTCGGCACGACGCTGCGCCACATCACGGCGCGTGTCATGAAGCGCAGGCTTTCACCAACGCGTCATGCCGACGCACCAGGCTGCAGCGTCATCCCTTCTGCCTTTCAGGATCCCATGCTCAGAACGCTCCGCCTCGTCCTCGTCTTCGCGCTCGCGATCACCGTCAACGCCGCCTTCGCCTCGACGAGCGGCATCGTGATCAGTCAGGTCTACGGCGGGGGCGGCAACACCGGCGCGACGTACAAGAACGACTTCATCGAGATCTTCAACGCGGGCTCGGCGGCCGTCGACGTCACCGGCTGGACCGTGCAGTACGCATCGGCGACCGGCTCGAGCTGGTCCACGACGGCCCTCGGCAACAAGACCATCGCACCCGGCCAGTACTTCCTGATCCAGGAGTCGACCGGCGCCAGCGGGACCGTCAACCTGCCGGCGCCCGACGCGACCGGCAGCCTCGCACTCAGCGCGACGGCCGGCAAGGTGGCGCTGGTCAACAACGCGACGGCGCTCAACAGCGCGATGCCGACCAACGCGAGCATCGTCGACCTCGTCGGCTTCGGCACCACCGCGGGCTACTACGAAGGCACGGGGCCGACGCCGGCCCCGTCGAACACGACCGGCGTGCTCCGCGTGATGAGCGGCTGCACCGATACCGACAACAACAGCACCGACTTCGTCGCCGGCACGCCGGCCCCACGCAACACGTCGACCGCGCTTCACCCGTGCGGGGCGACGACCAGCGCGCCGATCGTGACCAGCTGCCCGTCGTTCACGGTCGTCGCCGGTAGCGGCGGCACGTCGGTCGTGACCGCGACCGATGCCGACGGCACGGTCAACGCCGCGACGCTGAGCGGCCAGCCGGCCGGCATCACGCTCGGCCCGGTCACGCCGGCCTCGGGGCCCGGCGGCACGGCCTCGGCGCCGATCGTGGTGAGTGCGACGGTTGGAACCGGCAGCTTCCCGGTCACCGTCACATGGGGCAACGACCAGTCGCAGAGCGCGGTCTGCACGCCGATCGTCACCGTCGGCGCGCTGACGCCGATCTACTCGATCCAGGGCTCGGGCAATACCAGCCCGTTGCTCGGCCGCAGCGTCATCACGCAAGGGGTCGTGACGCGCGTCAACCGCAACGGCTTCTTCCTGCAGGATCCGGTCGGCGACGGCGACCCGACCACGTCCGACGGGATCTTCGCCTTCACGCCCACGGCGCCGGCGGTCTCGATCGGCAACCTCGTGCGGGTCTCGGGGATGGTGACCGAGTTCAATGCGGGCGGCACCGGCAATCCCGACACGACGGCCCACACCGTCACCGAGCTGAGCTCGGTCGGATCGATCTCGTTGATCGGCGACGGCTACGCGATCACTCCGGTCACGATCCAGTTTCCGATGACGACCCGCGCCGCCCTCGAAGCGTACGAAGGCATGCTGGTCACGCTCAACGGTCCGTTCACCGTCGTCGAGAACGCGTACCAGGCGCAGTACGGCGAGGTCACGGTGGCCGCGCTCGGACGCGTCGAGACGCCGACCAACCGCTACCGTCCCGGCGCGAGCGCGCAGGCGCTGCAGATCGACAACCAGAACCGCAGCATCGTCTTCCAGGACGGCTCGAGCGGTACCAACGCGAGCGTGACGCCGTTCCTCGGCAGCGACAACACGCTGCGCGAAGGCGACACGTTCACGGGGGTCACCGGCGTGTTGACCTACGGCCTCGCCGAGACGAGCTCCGACCCGGGCAGCTGGGTCGTCGTGCCGATCGTCGATCCGCTCCCGACGCGGGCGAACCCGCGGACCACGATGCCGGACGAGGTCGGCGGGTCGGTGCGCATCGGATCGGCCAACATCGACAACTACTTCACGACCTTCACCAACGGCCAGACGGCCGACGGACGGACCGGCCAGGGCTGCACGCTCGGCAGCAGCACGTCGGCCGGCAACTGTCGCGGCGCGGACAACCTGACCGAGTACACGCGCCAGGTCACGAAGATCGTCGAGGAGCTCGCCGGCATCAACGGCGACGTCGTCGCGCTGATGGAAGTCCAGAACAACGGCAGCACCGCGATCCAGACCCTGGTCGACACGCTCAATGCCCGGGTCGGCGCGGGGACCTATGCGGCCGTCCCCGACCCGGCGCAAGGCACCGGCACCGATGCGATCAAGGTCGCGATGATCTACAAGCCGGCGAAGCTGACGCTGGTCGGAACGTCGGCCAGCGATCCGAACCCGATCCACAACCGTCCGCCGATGGCCCAGACGTTCCTCGTGCCCGGCGGCCAGACCTTCACGGTCGTCGCCAATCACCTGAAGGCCAAGGGTTGCAGCGCGAGCGCGACCGGGCTCGACGCGGACCAGGGCGACCTGCAGAGCTGCTTCAACTTCACGCGCGTGCAGCAGGCAGCGGCGACCCAGACGTTCGTGTCGTCGCTCTTCCCGAGCGGGCCGCTGCCCAACGTCATCCTGGTCGGCGACTTCAATTCGTACGCGATGGAGGACCCGATCTACGCGCTGACCAGCAACGGATTCGTCGACGAGCTCGGGCGCTTCAACACGTTCGGCTACTCGTACGGCTTCGGGGGTTCGTCCGGTCGCCTCGACCAGGCACTGACATCACCGGCGATGTCGGCCAAGGTCCAGCGGGCGATCGAGTGGCACATCAACGCGGACGAGCCGGTGTTCGTCGACTACAACCTCGAGTTCAAGCAGCCCGCCTGTGGCACCTGCGCGCCGGACTATTACTCTCCGACCCCGTACCGCGCGTCCGACCACGATCCGATCGTCATCGGCGTCTCGCTCGGGTCCGCGCCGCCGGTGACGCCGCCGAAGCGCGGCAAGTGATCGCCGACTCGACCAGCGCATTGCAAGCTCGAATACTTCTCTTCCATCGGACCGACATGACTGTCAAACCATTGCTCCTTGCAGCCGCGCTGGCCTACGTCTGCGGGCCTGCGCACGCCGGCTTCGTCACGCACACCGGCATCACGACCGCAGATCCGACCTACAGCCGACTGCAGGTCCCGGACCCGGCGAACCCGACCGTGCTGACCCCGAACACGGCCGGCGCGAACGCCGACCATTACGATGCGTACACGTTCACGGTGGGCGTGAGCGGGCAATACAGCTTCCTGACCGCCACCACCTTCTCCGGCTATCAGTTCCTGTACGCCCCGTTCACGCCGAGCGCGCCGACCAGCGGTGCCATCATCGGCAACCAGGAGCTGTCGTTCGGAGTGGGCAACGGCTTCCAGCAGACGCTGACGGCGGGCACCGCCTACACGCTGGTCACGACCGGCTTCTTCAACACCAGCACGGGCTTCTTCAGCGCGACGATCGGTGGTCCGGGCGCGATCGCGCCGATCACGATCGCCGCCTCGCCGAGCGCGGCATCGGTCCTGACCTTCACGGGCAACACGTCGACCGGCGCGACGTTCGACCGGGCCGCAGCCGGCGATCCGAGCGATCCGACGTCGCCGGTGACCGTCTCGACGGCTGGCGGAAACGAGCGCTACGACGCACGTCGCTTCAGCGTCACGGTGACCGGCGACTACCTGTTCACCACCACCGGCGACTACGACACCTATTCGTTCCTGTACGGCGGCACGTTCGACCCGGGTCATTCGCTGGCCAACGCGTTGCGCGGCAGCGACGACTACTTCGATCCGGTCTCGTTGACGAGCGACGGTCCGTACGTCTCGGGCACCTCCGCGTTCCTCTACCACCTCGTCGCGGGGAACGCTTACACGTTCGTCACGACCGGCTACGACGCGACGACGTTCGGTGCCTTCACCGACACCATCAGCGGACCCGGCGCCATCGTCGCCGCGATCACGGTGCCGGAACCGGGGATGTTCGCGCTGCTGATGGTCGGTGCCGGGGCGATGGGATGGCGCACGCGTCGCAGGCAGGCCGTTCCCATCGCTTGATCGCACCCGTCAACCGTTGTGGTGCTCGGCCATCTTGGCCATCGCGATCGTCAGCGCGGCGCCGCCGAGTGTCTTCACGAGACCGGGATGCTGCGCGTAGAAATCGCTCATCTGCTGGACGATGCCGGGGTTGTGCTGCTCGGCATGCGCTGCGACCTGCGCGACGTCGTCGGGCGACAGTTGCGCGGCCTGGCCGGGCGTCACCGTCGGCGTCCCGCCGCCCTGCGTGAACTGCTGCAGCAACGAGCCCAGTGCCCCGCCACCGACGCCGCTCGCGAGCGATGCCAGCACGCCCGGACCCATGCCCCCCAGCAACTGGTTCAGCAGACCGGCCTGCTGCGTCGGCTGTGCCGCGGCGAACAACTGCCCGTTGGTCTGTCCGAACGCAGGGGTCTGGTCCGAGTTGAACATGCCTGCGAGGCCACGACTGACGAGCGACGGCGGCGCCTGTTCGACGGCCCGTTGATAGTCTTCCGGCGCGGCGGTGTTGGACTCGCCGGTGAGCTTGGACAGCAGGGTACCGAGATCGAAGGCCATGGAGATCCTCTGAAGGAAATGTTCGGCGGCGGGGCGCCCGGGGAAAGAAGCGCACAGTGACGCTTCGAAGCGCGCCGTCGCATAGGACCCCGTCTCACATCGCTCTCTTTCCTGCCTTATGCGTCGCTTGAACTCGAAGAGAAGAGCGCGGTCCGACCGAGCGACTCTCGCGAACAGCAGAAGGATCGCCCCCATGAATCAAAGCACCACCGTCGGCTCGATGAGACTCGACGTGACCGACTGGCTCCCCGGCACCGTGCAGCCGATGCGCGAGGGCGTCTACGAACGCCGCGTCTCGGACGGTGCCTACAGTTGCTGGAGCGGCAACGCGTGGAACGAGGACGCCGACTCGCCGGCCGAGGCCGCCGCGCGCGGGGCGCCGAGCCGCGACCAGCACGCCTCGTGGCGCGGACTGGTCGAGCCGTCGGGCCTGCCCTGCGCCACGTGCAAGGGCCACACCGTCGTCGATGGTGGCCAGCACCCCGAAACCGACGAAGACCTGCTCGACGAGTGCCCTGACTGCTGACCGACGCCGGTCGCTCAGTCCTTCGATGCCCCGCGTCGATAGCCGAGGCGCTTCATCGCCGCGGTCAACGTCTGCCGCGTGGAACCGTAGTCGGCCCACGGGTCGACCTTCTCGAACGACAGGTGGTCGCGCGCCGTGGCGACGGTCCACTGCGCACCCGACTTGATCGACGGCAGCGCGTCCCAAGTGATCGGGATCGAGACGCCGAGTCCCGGCCGTGCACGCGCGGAGAACGCGGTGGCCGTCGTCGCGCCGAGTCCGTTGCGGATGTAGTCGACGAAGATCTTGCCGACGCGGTTGGACGGGCCGGACTTCGCGACGAAGCGATCGGGAATCGTCTTCGCGAGGTGCTGCACGATCGCCTGGGAGAAGCCCTTGACGGTGTCCCAATCGGCCTTCGGCGTCAGCGGCACGACGACGTGCAGGCCCTTGCCGCCGCTCGTCTTCACGAACGATACGAGCTCGAGCTCGTCGAGGATCGCGCGGGTCAGCATCGCGGCCTCCTGCACGTGCGACCAGCTCAGCCCCTCGCCCGGGTCGAGGTCGAAGATCATGCGGTCGGGCTGGTCGATCCGCTTCGACTTCGCGTTCCAGGTGTGGAACTCGATCGTGTTCATCTGGGCTGCCGACAGCAACGCCTCCTTCGTGTTGATCTCGATCATCGACGTGTGCCCCGGCCACAGCGCCGCGTCGAGTTCGGTGATGCCGGCGATCGGCTTCTCCATGTGCTTCTGGAAGAACAGCTCGCCCGCGACGCCCGATGGTCCGCGCACCAGCGACACCGGCCGGCCCTGCAGGTGCGGCAGGATCAGGTCGGCGACGCTGTCGTAGAAGCGGACCAGGTCGAGCTTGGTCGCGCCGCTGGCCGCGTCGATCACGCGTTCGGGACTGCTGACCTTGAGGCCGGAGACGACGGCCTTGCCGTCCACGGCAGGCGCCGGCCTGACTGCAGGCGCGACGCGCTTCGACGCGGGAGCGGCCTTCTTGCTGGCCGCCTTCTTCGCGGGCACGGCCTCGTCGGCGCGCGGCGGATCGACCGCGACCTCGCGTACGACCGACTTCGCCGGCTTGTCGGTCCGCAGACCCTGGAACGAGGCGTGCCGCAGGTGACCTTCCGGCGTCCATTCCGCGAACGAGACCTCGACCACCATCGTCGGCTTCACCCAGCGCTCCGCGCCGGCGACGCGCTTCGACCAGCGCGTCTGCTTGACCGAGCCGACCTCGAACGGCGACTGGTCGACCTCGATCTTCTGCAGCATCTGCTTCAGGTCCCGCGCGGTCGCGAGCGACCAGCCGGTGCCCATCGCGCCCGCGTAACGCAACTGGTCGCCGTCGTACACACCGAGGAACAGGTTGCCGATCTCGGACGTCGAGTTGGCACGATCCGAATAGCCGCCGACCACGAACTCCTGGCGCAGCGTGCACTTGAGCTTGAGCCAGTACTCGTTCCGCGACGAGACGTAAGGCGCATCGCGACGCTTGACGATCACGCCTTCGAGATGCATCGCGCACGCGGCTTTCAACACCTCTTCCGGGCTCGCAGGAAAGTCGTCGGAGAAACGGATGCGCTCGTTCGGATGGCGCTCGACCAACGACTTCAGCAGCTCGCGACGCGCCGCGAGCGGCACGGCGCGAAGGTCATGTCCCGCGTAGTACGGCAGGTCGAACAGGAAATACGTGATGACGTCGTTCTTCGACTGGTCGATCGCATTCTGCAACGCGTTGAAGTCCTGGCCGCCGCCCTCCCTCAACACGACCATCTCGCCGTCGAGCCAGCCTTCGTCGATGCGGAGCGACTCGACGGCCGCGGCGAGCGAGCCGAGCCTGTCGGTCCAGTCGTTGCCGTTCCGCGTGATCAGCGCGACCTTGCCTTCCGCGATGCGCGCCATCACGCGATAGCCGTCGAACTTGGCCTCGACCGACCACTCGTCGCCGGTCGGTGGCTTCTTCGTCAGCGTGGCGAGCTGGGGTGCAAGCGTGGCAGGCAGCGTCGCCTTCACTGCGCCGTCGGGCAACGCTTCCGTGGTCGGCGTCTTCTTCCGGGACGTCGGCTTCGCGGACGTCTTCGACGGGACCTTCGTCGCCGCCTTCGAGTTGGGCTTCACCACCGGTGCCGCTGCATCCGCGGCAGCCGCCCGCGCCGGCTCGCGCGCCGCGGCAAGCCCCAGCGGTTTCGCGATCACGCTGTCGGGCAGCGCGGTGGTCACGTCGTACTCGTCGATGGGCCGTTCCCACGCATCGTGCTTCTTGAACAGCAGCCACGCTTCCTGCCGATCTTCCGGCTTCGCGATGCGCACCAGCTCCCAGCGCCCCGCCATCTTCTCGCCGTGCAGCTCGAAGACCAGCTTGCCGCTCGCCATGCCCGCATGCGGGTCGCCGATCGGCACCCACGTGCCGCGGTCCCACACGATCACCGTTCCGGCGCCGTACTGCTTCTCCGGAATGCTGCCTTCGAAGCCGCCGTACGACACCGGATGGTCCTCGACATGGATCGCCATGCGCTTGACCTTCGGGTCGTAGCTCGGGCCCTTCGGCACGGCCCAGCTCAACAGCACGCCGTCGAGCTCGAGACGGAAGTCGTAGTGCAGTCGCGTCGCCCAGTGCTTCTGGATCACGAACGACAACTGCTCGCCCGCCGGTGCATGTTGCCCCGCCGGCTCGGGCGTCTTCGCGAAGTCGCGCTTCGCGTTGTAGCGGGCGAGAGGCGGCGTAGCGCTCATCACGCGGCCCGCTTCTTCGCCGGCTGCTTCCGCGCCGCCTTCGCGGCCTTGCGCGCGGGCTTCGCCCCCTCGGCCTCGGCGGCTTCGTCGTTCTCCTCGGTCCCGGCCTCGTCTTCGTTGGCGGCGACCGTCTTGCCCTTGCCACCCTGCTTCCGGTTGCCGAGGCTCTGCTTCAACAGCGCGGTCAGGTCGATCACGTTGCTGGCCGCCGGCGCCCCGCCCGGCTCGAGCGGCTCGACCTTCTCGGTCGCGCCCGCCTCGACCCGCTTCTTGATCAACTCGCGCACCGCATCGCCGAAGTGATCGGTGTAGCCGCTCGCATCGAAGTGCACCGTCATGTCGGCGATCAGTTGCTCGGCCATCCGGATCTCGGCGTCCTTCAGGTTGGCGGCCTTGCCCTCGGCCGGCAGCTTCAGGTCGCCCATGTCGCGGATCTCGTTGGACCAGCGCAGCGTGTTGAGAACGAGGCCGGCCCCCGACGGCACCAGCGCCGCGAGGTGTTCCTTCGAGTGCATCACGACGCGCGCGATGCCGATCACGCCCGACGCCAGCATCGCCTCGCGCAGCAGCGCGTAGACCTTCTCGCTCTTGTTCAGCGGCTCGAGGTAGTACGGCTTCTCGAGGTAGACGAACGGAATCTCGGGTGCCTGCACGAAGCCTTCGATCTCGATCGTCTGCGTGGTCTTCGGATACGCGGCCTTGATCTCGTCCTCGCTCAGGATCACGTAGTCGCCGTCCTCCTGCTTCACGCCCTTGACGATGTTCTCGCGCTCGATCTCCTTGCCGGTGCGCTTGTTGATGCGCTTGTAGCCGACCGGGTCCATCGAGCGCTTGTCGAGCCAGTCGAAACTGATGCCGCTCTCGGACGACGCGGGGTACAGCGCGACCGGGACGTGGACGAGCCCGAAGCTGATGGCTCCTTTCCAGATGATGCGTGGCATCGGTTCCTCTCGTTGTTGGCCGGCCGCGTGAGTGTCGGGCGACCCGGGAGTGTCGTCAATCGAGACCCATCGGCCCATCAGCAATCTGGCCGCCCGCGTATAGGACGCGGCGAGCCGCTTCGCGAACCGTTTGGTGCTCGCGCTCGACGATGTTACGTTCGGGCATGAAGATTCCAGCAAGACTGCAGCCGCTGCTCGACGACGGGTTGATCACGCGCGTGCATCGTCAGTTGATGAGCGGCAAGGAAGCCGAGGTCTGGGTCGTCGAGTGCGACACGCCCGAGGGGTCGGAGACGCGCTGCGCGAAGGTCTACAAGGACGCGCAGCAGCGCAGCTTCCGTCAGGCCGTCGACTACACCGAGAACCGCAAGACGAAGAACAGCCGCCAGGCGCGCGCGATGAACAAGGGCACCGCGTACGGCCGGAAGGCGCGCGAGGAGGCGTGGCAGAGCGCCGAGGTCGATGCGCTGTACCGGCTGGCCGCAGCCGGCGTGCGGGTGCCGAAGCCGTACAACTTCCTCGAAGGCGTGCTGTTGATGGAGCTGGTCGCCGACGCCGACGGCAACGCGGCGCCGCGCCTGAACGACGTCGAGTTCACGCCGGGCGAGGCCCGGCGTCACCACCGCACGCTGCTCGACGAGGTGATCCGCATGCTCAATGCCGGCGTGATCCACGGCGACCTGTCCGAGTTCAACATCCTGGTCGGGGCGAACGGTCCGGTCATCATCGACCTGCCGCAGGCGGTGGATGCGGCCGGCAACAACCATGCGAAGGCGATGCTCGACCGCGACGTGACGAATCTCGCGAACTACTTCGGCCGTTTCGCGCCCGAGCTGATCGGCACCGCGTACGGCAAGGAGCTGTGGAGCCTGTACGAGCGCGGATTGCTCGAGGTCGGCATGCCGTTGACCGGTCGCGTCGCGACGCCGCGCGGCAAGGTCGACCTCGGCGGACTGATGAACGAGATCGAGGACGCACGCTTCGAGGAAGAGGCGCGGCAGATGCGGCTCGCGCAGCCGGATCACTGACGGTCCGGCTTCGTCGCGCGTGCTGCCTCCCCTGCCCGGCCCGACCTACGACGACGTCGTCGTGGCGGCCGCTCGCCTCGAAGGTCATGCGCACCGCACGCCGGTGATGACGTCGCGCACGGTCGACGAGGAGACCGGCGCGCAGGTCTTCTTCAAGTGCGAGAACTTCCAGCGGATGGGCGCGTTCAAGTTCCGCGGCGCGTTCAACGCGCTGTCGTGCTTCGACGCGAAGCAGCGACGACACGGCGTCGTTGCGTTCTCGTCCGGCAATCACGCGCAGGCGATCGCGCTGGCGGCGCGCCTGCTCGACATGCCGGCCACGATCGTGATGCCGCACGACGCGCCGGCGATGAAGGTCGCGGCGACGAAGGGCTACGGCGGCAACGTCGTGTTCTACGACCGGTATTCCGAGGACCGGGAAGCGATCGGCCGTGACCTCGCCGAGCGACACGGCCTGACGCTGATCCCGCCTTATGACCATCCGCACGTGATCGCGGGACAGGGGACGGCGGCGAAGGAGTTGTTCGACGAGATCGGCCCGCTCGATGCGCTGTACGTGTGCCTCGGTGGCGGCGGCTTGCTTGCGGGCTCGGCGCTGGCGACTCGGGCGCTATCGCCTGCGACGAAGCTGTACGGCGTCGAGCCCGAAGCCGGCGACGATGGTCAGCGTTCGTTTCGCAGCGGTTCCATCGTCCACATCGACGTGCCGGTGACGATCGCCGACGGGGCGCAGACGCAGCACCTGGGCGAGTACACGTGGGAGATCATCCGGCGCGATGTCGACGACGTGCTGACGGTGAGCGATGCGGCGCTGGTGGAGGGCATGCGGTTCTTCGCCGCGCGGATGAAGATGGTGGTGGAGCCGACGGGGTGTCTGGGGTTCGCAGCGGTGCGGGGGCGGCGCCGGGAACTGGCCGGTCAGCGGGTCGGGGTGATTGTCAGTGGGGGGAACGTCGACATTGCGCGGTTTGCCGCACTGGTATCGCCAGTATCGTGAAAGCATTCGACTGCACCGTCCGTCATCGTGAGGCGTGCGAGCAATCAAGTTGATTCGTTCACAAGATTTTTGCAAATGAAAAGACTACTGAAAGTTTTGCTTGCATCTGTCGCATTGATTTTCTTATGCGTCGCTGGCGAAAGTCACTCAACGCCTTACGAAATCGTTCACTTCCCAAGCGGAAGACTCACA
>CAXTPX010000012.1:0-13009 GCA_964246005.1 uncultured Burkholderiaceae bacterium
GTGGTTTACTGAGGTGTGCGCCGTATCGCGTCGTCCCGGACACCTGATTTGGCCGCAGATAATACCCTATAATCGCGGTCCTTTTGGCCGACGTTGCGGTGAGATGGCCGCATGCGCGGGCCCGCATCGTACGCCCGACGCACAGTGCGCCGCCACTCGGCGACCGCTCGCGAATTCGGCCGCGTTGGCCTCCCCCTCGATGACCGCCTCCTTCGACCACCACGACGTCACGCGCCTCGCCAAGCTCGCGCGCATCGCCCTGACCCCCGAAGAGGTCGATGCGACGACCGAACAGCTCGGCCGGATCTTCGCGTTGATCGAGACGATGCAGGCGGTCGACACGACCGGCATCGAACCCCTGACGACGCCGCTCGCCGCGCTCGGCGCCTTCCCGCTGCGGCTGCGCGACGACGTCGTCACCGACGACGACCGGCGAGCGGCGTTCCAGCAACCGGCCCCGAGCGTCGAAGACGGCTTGTATCTCGTGCCGAAGGTGATCGAGTGACGACGACGATCCTGCATCGATCGACCGTCCGGCAGCTGTGCGACGCGCTCGCGAAGCGCGAGACCTCGAGCGTCGAGCTGACGGGGATGTACCTCGAGCGCATGGCTGCGCACCGCGGCCTCAACGCGTACATCGACACCGCGGCCGAGACCTCGCTCGAACAGGCGCGCGCGGCGGACGCCCGTATCGCGGCTGGGAATGCCGCGCCGTTGACCGGCGTGCCGATCGCGCACAAGGACATCTTCGCGACGCGCGATTTCCGCTCGACCGCGGGCTCGCGGATGCTCGAGCACTACACCAGTCCGTTCGATGCCACGGTGGTCGAACGCCTCGCGGCACAAGGCATCGTCACGCTCGGCAAGGCCAACTGCGACGAGTTCGCGATGGGCTCGTCGAACGAACATTCGTTCTTCGGGCCGGTGAGGAACCCGTGGGACACGCGGGCGATCCCGGGCGGCACGTCCGGTGGATCGGCGGCGATCGTCGCCGCGCGGCTCGCGCCGGCCGCGACCGGCACCGACACCGGTGGATCGATCCGCCAGCCGGCGGCGATGTGCGGCGTCACGGGTCTGAAGCCGACCTACGGCCGCGTGTCTCGCTGGGGAATGATCGCGTTCGCGTCCAGCCTCGATCAGGGTGGCCCGATCGCACAGACGGCCGACGACTGCGCGCTGCTGCTGAACCACATGGCGGGCTTCGACGCGCGCGACTCGACCAGCGTCGAACGGCCCGCCGAGGACTTCACGCGCGCGCTGGACTCGACGTCGACCCAGGGGCTGCGCATCGGCCTGCCGAAGGAGTTCTTCGGCCACGGCACGTCGCCCGATGTCGAGGCGGCGGTACGCGCCGCGTTGCGCGAATACGAGAAGCTCGGTGCGACGCTGGTCGATCTGTCGCTGCCGCGTACCGAGCTGTCGATCCCGGCCTACTACGTGATCGCGCCGGCCGAGGCTTCGTCGAATCTCTCGCGCTTCGACGGCGTGCGCTACGGTCATCGCGCGGCCGACTACGACGGCCTCGAATCGATGTACTCGAAGACGCGGGCCGAGGGCTTCGGCTGGGAGGTCAAGCGGCGCATCCTGGTCGGCGCGTACGTGCTGTCGCATGGTTATTACGACGCCTACTACCTGCAGGCGCAGAAGCTGCGCCGCATGATCGCCGACGACTTCCAGCAGGCGTTCGAGCAGTGCGACGTGATCATGGCGCCGGTCGCGCCGACCGTTGCCTGGGACATCGGCGAGAAGCTGGACGACCCGCTCGCCGCGTACCTCGCCGACATCTTCACGTTGTCGACCAGCCTCGCGGGCCTGCCCGGCATGTCGATCCCGTGCGGCTTCGGTGCGGGGGACCGGCCGGTCGGGCTGCAGATCATCGGCAACTACTTCGACGAGGCGCGCATGCTCGGCATCGCGCACCGTTTCCAGCAGGTCACCGACTGGCATGCGCGGGTGCCGGACGCGTTCGCCTGAGGACGCCGCGATGAGGTCACGTCGTGCGGCGATGCGGACGATGGTCGGCCTCGCCACGTTGCTCGTCGCGGCGTGCGCGTCGCGACCGACGCCGATCGCTTACCACCCGATCTCGATCGACGCGCATTGCGCGCAGGTCGAGGAAGACGGCTTTCGCGAGGACGCGCGCCTGTCGGTGTCGGACAACCGGGTGCGCGCGATCGACTGGCAACTGTGGGTCGGTCGTGCGCCACGCGGCAGTTGTCGCTTCGCGCTGGCCGACTTCCGGCAGACGCGCGAGAAGCCGCAGATCGAACTGCTGGCGCGCGACGGCAGCGGCTGCAAGCTGTTCGTGTGGCAGGAGCCGGGTCGCGTGACGATCGCGCATGCCGACTGCGAAGCGCGCTGCAGCGCGGGGATCTACGAAGAGGCGTGGCCGGTCTCGTTCGACCCGGCATCGGGTGCGTGCGCCGACCTCCACTGACCGCGATAGTTGACGAATCAACGATCACCACGATGACCCTTTCGACCTGGTTGACCTTCTTCGTCGCGAGCTGGCTGATCAGCCTGTCGCCGGGGGCCGGCGCGATCTCGTGCATGAGTGCGGGGATGCGCTACGGCTTTCGCCGCGCGATCCCCAACATCTTCGGCCTGCAGGTCGGCGCGACGTTGCTGATCGTCATCGTCGCCGCGGGTATCGGCGCGGTGCTCGCCACCAGCGTCGTCGCGTTCACGATCATCAAGTGGTTCGGCGTGGCCTACCTGCTGTGGCTCGGCATCGCGCAGTGGCGCGCCGAAGCGAAGCCGCTCGAGCTGGACAACGCCCCTTCGATGTCGGGCATGCAACTGTTCACGCGTGCCGTGCTGATCAATCTCGGCAACCCGAAGGGCATCGTGTTCATGCTCGCGGTGCTGCCGCAGTTCATCGATCCGCACGTCGCGCAGTGGCCGCAGTACGCGCTCTGCGCGGCGACGATCTTCTTCACCGATGCGGTGGTGATGAGCGGCTACACGCTGCTCGCCTCGCGCGTCTTCGCGTCGTTGCGCGAGCCGCATCACATCCGTCTCCTCAATCGCACGTTCGGCAGTCTCTTCGTCGCCGCGGCGTTGCTGCTGGCCACGTTCAAGAAAGCAACGCCATGAACTGGGAAGTCGTCATCGGTCTCGAGACGCACGCGCAGCTCTCGACGCGATCGAAGATCTTCAGTGGCGCGTCGACCGCGTTCGGCGCCGCGCCGAACTCGCACACGGCGCCGGTGGACCTCGCGTTGCCGGGCACGCTGCCGGTGCTCAACCGCGGCGCCGTCGAACGCGCGATCCGCTTCGGCCTCGCGATCGGCGCGACCATCGCGCCGCTGTCGATCTTCGCGCGGAAGAACTACTTCTATCCGGACCTTCCGAAGGGCTACCAGATCAGCCAGTACGAGCTGCCGGTGGTCGTCGGCGGCTCGCTGTCGTTCGTCGTCGACGAGGGCGGCACGGCGGTGACGAAGACCGTCAATTTGACGCGCGCCCATCTCGAGGAGGACGCCGGCAAGTCGTTGCACGACGACTTCGTCGGACTGCACGGCGAGAAGAGCACCGGCATCGACCTGAACCGGGCGGGCACGCCGCTGCTCGAGATCGTGACCGAGCCCGAGATGCGCTCGTCGGCCGAAGCGGTGGCCTACGCGAAAGCGCTGCACGAGCTCGTGACGAAGCTCGACATCTGCGACGGCAACATGCAGGAGGGCTCGTTCCGCTGCGACGCCAACGTGTCGGTGCGGCCGATGGGGTCGACGACCCTCGGGACGCGGTGCGAGATCAAGAACCTCAACTCGTTCCGTTTCATGCAGCAGGCGATCGACTACGAGGTCGAGCGGCAGATCGGGGTCATCGAGGACGGCGGCACGGTGGTGCAGCAGACGCGCCTCTTCGATCCGGATCGCAACGAGACGCGCGCGATGCGCAGCAAGGAAGACGCGCAGGACTATCGCTACTTCCCCGACCCCGACCTGCCGCCGCTGTTGATTTCGCCGGAGTGGATCGCGCGCGTGAAGGCGGAGATGCCGGAGTTGCCCGCGGCCAATCGCGAGCGGCTGGTTGCCGATTATGGATTGTCGCCGTACGACGCGCAGGCATTGACGGCAGGCAAGGAGATCTCGCGCTACTTCGACGAAGTGGTCGCGATGCTCGGCGTGACGCATGCGAAGCAGGCGGCGAACTGGATCATGGGCGATGTGTCGGCCGCCATCAACGAGCGCGGTGGCGACTGGTCCGCCCCGCCGGTCGGTCCTGCGACGCTCGCGGCGACGATCCAACGCATCGCGGACGGGAAGATCAGCCTGAAGCAGGGCAAGGCGTTGTTCGCCGAGGTCTTGGGTTTCGGTTGGGATCCAGTCAAGGCCGAGGCCATGGGCCTCGATTCGCTGGAGAAGCAGTTGGCGTTTCTCGATGACACCATTGCGTCGCGCGGCCTCGAACAGATCAGCGACAGCGGCGCGCTCGAAGCGGCGATCGACGACATCCTCGCGAAGAGCCCGTCGCAACTCGCCGACTATCGCGCCGGCAAGGAGAAGCTGTTCGGCTACTTCGTCGGTCAGGCGATGAAGGCGACCGGCGGCAAGGCCAACCCGCAGCAGTTGAACGAACTGCTGAAGGCGAAGCTGGCGGGGTAGACGAAGAAGAGGTGCCCGACTCAACCCCGTCGTTCCCGCCCGGCCTGCCCGGGAGCGACGAGCCGCTAACTACTTCTGCGACGTCCTCGCCGGCGCGTTCAACTCCCGATAGCGCTTGACCTCGTCGTCGTAACGCTGGTTGATCCGCTCGACGTCGAACTGGCGCATCTTGATCGTGGCCTCCTCGTCGTCGATCAGCGCCTGGTTGTCGTCGAGCTTGCGTCGGAACAGCGGCGGCACCGCCTTGTTGCGATAGGCGTCGCCCTCGACGGCGAGCGCCTTCTTGTCCTTCGCCAGCTCCTCGAGCCGGGCCCGCGACGACTTGATGCTGTCGTCGGCATCGGCGACCGCGCGACGGCGCGCCATCTCGATCTGGTCCTCGTTCTGGTAAGCCGTCAGCAGCGCGGCGTCGCGTCGCCGCTTCTCGCGCACGGCCTCTTCGGCGATGCGCTTGTTCTTGTCGTCGAGGTCCTTCTGATGCTGCTGATCGGCGGTCAGCGGCGGCGCGATCTCGCGTCTGAGGATGCCGGTCGGGCCGAGCTCGCGCATCACGCCCGCGCATTCGGCGATGGGACGGTCGGACGTGATGGTGCGACCCGCGTGGTCGCGGCACGTGTAGATGCTCTGCGCGAACGCGTTCGCGGTCGCCACGCAACCGAGCACGAGCGCGACGGCGGAAAGGACGAGGCGGCTGAAGGGATAGGGATTCACGTCGACTGGAGGAACGTGGGAACGATTCATGCGGAGGCCCTTGCCGACTCGACCGTCGCACCGTAGCGCGCGCGATAGGCCGCCACGGCGTCGGCGTGCGCAGCGAGCGTGTCGGCCGCGTCGTGCGCGAGCCACGCCATCAGGTCGTCGAGGTCGGCGATCGCGTAGACCGGGATGCCGTACTGCGCTTCGAACGTCTGCACGGCCGACGCCTGCGATCCGCTGTCGTCCTTCCGCTCCATGCGGTCCATCGCGATCAGAACCGCGACCGGCTCGGCGCCGGCCGCGCGGATGATGTCGACCGATTCGCGCTTCGACGCGCCGTCGGTCAACACGTCGTCGACGATGACGACGCGGCCTGCGAGCTTGGCGCCGACCAGCATGCCGCTGTCGCCGTGCGTCTTGGCTTCCTTGCGGTTGTACGCGAAGCCGATGTCGCGTCCGCCCTCGTCCGGCGGCAGCGCGGCGAGCGCCATCGCGGTGGCGGCCGCGAGCGTGATGCCCTTGTAGGCGGGGCCGAACAGCATGTCGTAGGCGAGCCCGTCGTCGCGCTCCGCCGCGACCAGCGTCTTCGCATAGAATCGCCCGAGCTCGCCGACCGAGGCGCCGCTGTCGAAGCGACCCGTGTTGAAGAAGTAGGGCGAGCGACGTCCCGCCTTGGTGGTGAAGTCTCCGAACGCGAGCGCGTTGCGCTCGAGCGCGAAGTCGATGAACTGGCGGCGATGATTCGTCAAGGCTTTCTCTCGTTCATGGCGTCGTGCATGTCGCCGTCAGGCATCGACGCTCTCGTTCCAGGATGGCCTGGTGGACTGTAGTCCACTAATACCCGCGATCCCGCATGGCTTCGAAGACCGCTGCCCGCAAGAAGTCGAATCGCGAGACCGTCCGCAACAAGAGCATCCGCATTATCTCGCTGAACCTGAACGGCATCCGCTCGGCCGCACGGAAAGGTGCGTTCGAATGGTTGGCCGCGCAACACGCGGACGTGATCTGCGTGCAGGAATTGAAGGCGCAGCATCCCGACATGACTGCCGAGATGCTGGCCAATGCTACCCACACCGGCTGGTTTCATTACGCCGAAAAGAAGGGTTATAGCGGCGCTGGCCTGTATGCGCGGGTGCCGCCGGCCACGACGCACGTGGGCTTTCGGTCGAAAGAATTCGACAGTGAAGGCCGCTACGTGCGGGCCGACTTCGATCGGGTCGGACCCGTCGAGGAGGGCGGCATCGAGAAGCTGTCGGTGATCAGCCTGTACATGCCGTCCGGGTCGAGTTCGCCCGAACGCCAACAGGCGAAGTTCCGCTTCCTCGACGAGTTCTACCCGCACCTCGCTGCGTTGAAGGCCGAGAGCGACGCGACCGGTCGGCAGTTCGTGCTGTGCGGCGACTGGAACATCGCGCATCGCGAGATCGACCTGACGAACTGGCGTGCCAATCGCAAGCACTCGGGCTTCCTGCCCGAGGAGCGCGCGTGGCTGTCGCGCGTGTTCGACGAGCTCGGCTGGGTCGACGTCTATCGCGCGTTGCATCCGGAGGCGACCAGCGAGAGCTATACGTGGTGGAGCAATCGCGGCCAGGCCTGGGCCAAGAACGTCGGGTGGCGGATCGATTACCAGATCGCGACGCCGGGGATCGCAGAGAAGGCGCGTGCCGCGTCGATCTACAAGGAGGCACGATTCAGCGACCATGCGCCGCTGATCATCGACTACGACCTCACGCCCTGAATGTGGCTTCAAATAACCGCCGCGTCTGACGAGGACTTCACGCTGCGAGGCTTCGGTTCCGATAGCCGCTCGAACCTGCGCAGGGCCGCCTGGCTTCTTGCGTGGCGGATATCAGATGGCGACGGCGCGACTTGCGTCGAAGGCACGAGCGCCTCCATCTGCGAGGGAGCACGCTTCAGTGACCTCGCCCCCCGCGATCGACTACCTGGAAGAAGCGCCAGCCAGACACTGATGGTCGCTTTCGAGCAGCGCAGTGATGGCGTCATCGAACTGCAGCCGCTCGATGTGGCCGCGCAGCAGCGCATGCCGCTCCTCGCCCAGGCAACGCCTGAGTCGACCCGACATGCTGCTGAAGCGGCCGAGCGCCGACAGGCTCTTGCGTCGCAGTAGCTCGACCAACTCGGCGATGCGCTCGAACTCGAGCTCGGCCTGGTCATCCGGTGGCATGTCTTCGGCCTCTGCCCGCGCTGCCGCGAAGTGGGAGGCTGCGCTCCGGCGCAGCGTCTGCAACTCTGCGCCGAGCCGGCTCGCAAGTGCCGCAGCCTTCCGGGCGTCACCAGCGCGGCAAGCCGTCTCGGCGGCTCCGGCCAACTCGCCCACGGCTCTGGACCCGAGCATGCCCGCGCTGCCGGCCAGTCGGTGCAGGCGTGCCGCATGGCCGGACAACGCAGCCGAATCGTCGAGTGGCTTGGGGATCGCCATGTCGGCAAATTCATCGAGCAGTTGCTCGAGCATCGACAGGAAGAGGACGCGGTCACCGACCAGGCGGGTCTGTGCGTCGGCCGTGTCGATCCCGTCGATCGGAGGCCAGGCCAGCACGGCGGGCGCACCGGGGATCGCGTCGGTCGCCGTGGCCGATCGCAAGCGGGTCGACCGCGCGTGCTTCAGGATGGTGGCCACGAGGGCTGCGACCTCGAACGGTTTGGCGATGAAGTCGTCCATGCCGGCGACCCGTGCTTGCTCGTGCTCGCTGCTCAGCGCACCGGCGGTCAGGGCGATGACGGCCAGGCCGGTGAGGCCCGGTTCGAGGCGGATTCGCCGGGTGGCCTCGAGGCCGTCGAGCACCGGCATCTGCACGTCCATCAGGACGACGTCGAACTCGTCAGGCCGCGCTCGCAGGCAGTCGATGGCCTGCTGCCCGTCTTCCGCCTGCTCGACCTGCGCGCCACCCAACTCGAGAATCCGCCGGGCGACCTCGCGGTTGATCGGGCTGTCGTCGACCACGAGCACGCGCACGCCGAGCAATGGGTCGGCGCCGAATGGCACCGTCGCGTCGTCCGGTACCGTCACCTGCGGCCCAACGAGCGCAAAGTCCAGCACGACGGTGAATTCGCTGCCGACGCCCAGCGTGCTCGCCAGGCCCACCTCGCCGCTCATCAACTGCGCGAGACGCCTGACGATCGACAGGCCCAGCCCCGTGCCGCCGAATCGCCGGTTGATCGACGCATCCGCTTGCACGAACGGGACGAACAGTCGTGACTGCACTTCGGGTGCTATGCCGATGCCCGTGTCTTGAACCACGAAGCTCAGGGTCACGACTTCGGCCGCCAGGGCGAGCTGGCGAACCCGCAGGCAGACGTGGCCGTGGTCGGTGAACTTGATGCCGTTCGAAACCAGGTTGAGGAGGATCTGGCTCAGGCGCCTGGCGTCTCCCGCGAGCACCTCGGGCAGATCGCGAGGGATGTCGAGCTCGAGCGCGATGCCCTTTGCATTTGCCTGTTCCGTCATCACGGCGGCCAGGTCTTGCAGCAGACGTCGCGGCCTGAAGCTGGCGTGTTCGATGACCAGTGCGCCGGCTTCGGCCTTCGACATGTCGAGCACGTCGTTGACGACCGCCAGCAGATTCTTGCCGGCCAGTTCGATCTTGGCCACGCACGCCGCCTGCTCGACATCCAGCCCCATTCGACGCAGCACGTACGACAGACCGATCACCGCATTCAGCGGCGTGCGGATCTCGTGGCTCATGTTGGCCAGGAACTCGCTCTTGGCGCGGCTGGCCTGTTCGGCCTTGCCCAGCGCGTGGCGGCGCGACTCTTCAAGTCGCTTTTGCTGCGTCACGTCGTGCGCGATGCCCAGGTAGCCGAGCAGAGCGCCGTCGTCGGTGTACGTCGCCGTGACCATCAGCGAGACCTCGACCTTGCTGCCGTCCTTGCGTAAGTAGGTCCACTCACGCGGGCATTGCAGCGTCGTCGGCTCGGTGAAGACGGCCCCGCCCTCGACCGGGCGGCCCAGACGGGTACTGAGCTCGTCGCTGCGCAAGCGCAGTTCGTCGGCGTCGTGGATGCAGATCGGCGTCGCACGGCCGACGAGCTCTTCGCTGGCATACCCGAGCAGGCGCTCGGCGCCGGTGTTGAACAGCTGGATCGTGAGGTCCGGGTCGATCGCGATGATCGAGACCTCCGACGCCGCGTCCAGCACCGAGCGCAGCTTGGACGAGGTCTCGAGCAACCGCGACTCGGTCCGCTTGAGCTCGGTGATGTCGAAGTTGACGCCGGTCATGCGCACTGCCTTGCCGTCGGCGTCACGCACACGTCGCTCAGCAACTCGAGGCGGGCGGAAAGGGCCGCCATCGACGCCCCGGGGTGCGTCAGCAGGAACTCGTCACGCGCGTTCTCGAGCGCCTTGTTGGCACCGTCGAGTTGGCTGATCAGGTTTTCGTCGATCACCCGGGCCTGAACCTGCAGGCGGTCGATCTCGCCGCTGGTGACCTGGCCGCGTTCGCTGTACAGGAGCCAGCCGATCGCGATGCCGAGCAGCAGCAGCGCCAGGCCGAGAATCAGCCACTCGCGGCGCAGGCTGCGCGGCGGTTCGTCGGCGCCAACCTGTCGCGGTAGCGCATCGCCATGGCCGGGCACGCTCAGGCCCACTCGGCGCCGCGCGACTTGGGTGATTGCGAGGCGATCACGTCTGCCGCCCGTAGCGAGTCTCCATCGGCGATGTCGAGCAGTCGTGCCTGGGCCCTTCCAGCATGTTTGGCGGCGTACAGGGCCTTGTCCGCCGCCCGCAGCAGGTCGCTCGAGCCGTAGTTCGGGTGCAGATCGTCGGCAAAGCGGAAATTCGACGAGCCGGTGATCCGGCGCTCGCTCTGGTCGTCGTAGCAGCCGATGCCGACACTCGCGGTCAGGTGCTTCGACATCAAGGAGGCGTGATGGGGGATCGCCAGCGCCTCGACCGCGTCGAGGATGCGCTGGCCCATTCGTTCGGCGCCGCTGCGCGGCGTCTGCGGCAACAGCAGCACGAATTCCTCGCCGCCGTAGCGCGCCACGAGGTCGCCGGGGCGCAGGCCGACGCCGCCGAGGGCCCGAGCCACCTTGCGCAGGCAGGCATCCCCGGCCGGGTGACCGTAGTGGTCGTTATAGAGCTTGAAGTGATCGACATCGATCATGAGCAGCGCCGTCGGGTCGCCGGCGCGCCGGGCGCGCATCCATTCGCGAGCGAGCACGTCGTCGAACTGACGTCGGTTGGCGAGCCCGGTCAGGCCGTCGGTCGTGGCCGTGCGACGCAATTCGTCGGTCAGGTGCTTGACGCGCAGTTGGGTTCGCACCCGAGCCAGCACGAGCGGGGCGCTGACCGGCTTGGCGATGAAGTCGACCGCGCCGAGCTCGAAGGCCGCCACCTCGAACTTCGAATCGCTGTGGTTGGTGACGAAAATGACGGGCACGGCGCTCAACGCCGGCTCGGCCTTCATCGCCTCGCAGACCTCGAAGCCGCTCAGGCCCGGCATGTCGGCGTCGAGCAGCACCAGGTCGGGCACCGACTCGCGCGCGAGTCGCAGCGCTTCGGGGCCGTTGGTGGCGAAACGCAGATCGCCCGACTGCGCCAGGATGCGGGCAAGGATCTGGATCGTGCGCGGGTCGTCGTCGACCAGCAGAATGTTGTGGTTCACAGGAGGGCCCTGCCTCTTGGCCGCATCGCAGCGCCCGTTGCCAGGTTTTATCGGTGCGGCCAACGCTTTCTTGAACCTGCGCACGCCATCGGCCGCGCGAAGCGCGGCATGCAACCGGGACCGGAGCGACTCGATACGAAGACGGGGTTAGCGCAGCGCGTGGTTCTTCCGGTAGCGATATACGCGCGAAGACTTCTGGACGTTGCTCAAGGATCAAGCCATTGCATGCAGCATGAGCCGGCGCGGCGACTGCTGGGACAACGCGGCCATGGAGAGCTTCTTCAGCACGATGAGACCGAGCGCACGGCTCGCAAGACCTACCGCACACGCGATGATGCGAGGACTGACGTGTCCGATGACATCGAGCGCTTCTACAGCCAGCGACGAAGGCACTCGACCTTCGAACTGGATCAGCCCCGCGCAGCTCGAGCAGGCTTCCATCGGCAAGGAAGCTTTACGACGGGTTTGTCTGAAAGGCCGCCGTCTACACTACCGCTGCTTGATGAAACGGGAACAACCTGAATGACCATTCGATCCAAGCCATTCGATTTCGTCCCGATGGCTCTTGCCGTTTTCGATATATGCAGACGTCGGATGGAATCGATCGGCTACAAGGATGGAAACATAATCTCTCACGAGATGAGATTTGATGAAACTCCGAACGCATGTGCGAACGCTATTGCCCATGAGCCGATCCAGCACAAGATCTTCATCAATGAGGGTCTTGTCAAGAGGTTATACGACGTGAGCCGCGCTTTCTCGGACACTTCTTTACTGCCCGAGGCAGCTCAGGCAGTGAGCGCGCGTCACGCCTTGCACCAAATCGTGTTCAAGGTCGGCAGCCCGGACGTCAACACGTTCATCTATCGGCTCGCACTGGCGTTCGTCTACTTTCACGAGACGGGACACTTGAATCAGCAGCACAAGAAGTTCCGTGACTCGCTGCAATGTGAACCCGATGGATTTCCGTTTTCCGAGTTGGACGAAGACGCTAATGCTGGCGATACGATGGTCACTGGCATCGAGTCGGCGCGGCGTCAGACGATGGAACTCATGGCCGATTATGAAGGTGTGATCCGTACGCTGGAATTCATCAAAGCACTGTCGATCGATCCGGCGGGAAAGCTCATACGCGATACGACGGCTTTGGTTTGGCAGGGCGTAGTTGCAATCTGTTTGGTGTTCTACATTTTTCGAGGGGAACAGTCTCACCGTTCGCTAATGCCCATCCAGGGCATACACCCCAATCCCGCAACACGCATGCTCATGATCGCCATGTGGATCGCCGACTACGTGAAACGCGATCCAGATCATTTCCCCGGGCTGACGGACGCCGAGTATTCCGCCGCATGCATCGAAGAAGCGTTGATATCTGCCGGCCAATTTTGGTACACGTTCCAGAAAGCACCAGGCGAAAATGGCCAACCCGTCGCTTTGCCCGTCATGCACGAGGAGATGCGTCTATCGGCCGATTTTCATGCCTGGCAAGAGGAAATCGCGTTGGCATGGACAGCGATGGCGCAACCCCTGAACCAGCAAAGGGTGTGCAAGGGTGTGCCGTTGCCGACAGTTATTCGCTGATTTTCGGCACGAGGACTCCGAATCCGTCGCCCATTGCAGCGATCTTGGCACTTGGAACGGAAATCGCCGAGTCCCGCAATCTTGCATCCGTTCGGAGGTTTCGTTGGCCACATCGATTGGCAGCGCATCTCGGTATGCGCCGGCTGGATCGCTGCGACGACGGCGTTCGTGACGCTCGAACCGACGGTCGTCGAGCCTCGTCTACTTCGCGAACAGCTTCGCGATGTCGGCGAAGGCCTTGACCTCGATCGCGTTGCCGGATGGATCCGTGAAGAACATCGTGGCCTGCTCGCCGGGCTCGCCCCTGAAGCGAACGTAGGGCTCGATGACGAACGCGGTCCCCGCGTCCGTCAGGCGCGCGGCCAGCGACTCCCAGTCGGCCATCGGCAGCACGACGCCGAAATGGCGCACCGGCACGCCGTGTCCGTCGACCTGGCTCTGCTGCACCTGACCAGTCTCCCCGGGTGCGAGGTGCGCCACGATCTGATGGCCGTAGAA
>CAXTPX010000013.1:0-12835 GCA_964246005.1 uncultured Burkholderiaceae bacterium
GGACGGTCGTGCCGAAGAACGCGAAGCGAGTGTCGACGAACTCCTTGGGAAGGTAAGCCGCGTACACCGCGAGGAAGCGCGTCTTGAAGTACGCCTTCCACGTCGACAGCGGCACGCCCGCGACGAGCTTGTCGAGTCCCTGCAGATAGGTCGGCTGGCTCACCACGACCGAGCCGGTCTTGCCGGTGATCTCGGCGGTCGCCAGATAGCGCTTCCAGTCGAGGTGCGGCGCAAGCTTCGACAGGTCCTTGAACGCGACTACGTTGTAGGTCTTGACCGGGTCGCGGTTCTGCACGCGCGTCCATTGCGCCTCGGCGATCGCGCGTTCGAGCGCGATCACGGCCTTCGCCTCACCGGCCGCATGCTTCTCGCCCACCATCGACAACACCTTCGCGAGATAAGCCTCGTACTTGACGCGGATGTCGGCGAAGCGCTGGTCGGTGGTCGACAGGAAGTAGTCGCGGTCGGGCAGGCCGATGCCGCCCTGGCCCAGGTCGACGACGTACTTGCTCGAGTCCTTCGCGTCCTGATGCACGCCTGCCGAGAAGGGCGTGTCGACGCCGAGCCGGTCGAGCATGGCGATCATCACCACGACGTCGGCCTTGCTGCGCATGGCGTCGATCTTCGCGAGCGTGGGAGCCACCGGCTCGATGCCGAGCGACTCGATGCGCGCCTCGTCCATGAAGCCCGCGTAGAGGTCGCCGATCTTCTTGCCTTCGGCCGCGTCGGCCGAACCAGCCGAGCCTTGCGCCGCGCCCTCGACCAGCTCGCGCAGTTGCGGCTGCGTCAGTTCGTAGAGCTTCTCGAAGCCGCCGATCGAATTGCGATCGGGCGGGATCTCGGTCTCGGCGAGCCACTTGCCTTCGACCGACCGGAAGGCATCGTCCTGGATGCGGACGGCGGGGTCGCCCGTGCTGCGGTCGATGCCCGACGTCAGGGGTTGCTGCGCAAGCGCCACGGGGACGAACGACAGCTGCGCGAAGGCCAACGCACAAGCAGCGGGAACGACGCGACGAATGAAGGATCGATTCACGAGATCAGGTCCGGAGAATGGTTGAGGAAAGGCTTCGAACGACGCAGAAGGCGTGCTGCGAAGCAAACCCGCGAGCTTACGCCCTCGCTGCCGCCGCTTCGTCACCACGCGACCAGCCGTACGATGGGGTAATGAACGACATCCGCGACGCCAGTCCGATCCCCTCCCTGGTGCCGCCTCCGGCCGTCGACAAGCCGCACGTCGACCCCGTCTGCGGCATGCGCGCCGCAACCGATCCCGACCGGTCGTTCGCCTACCGCGAGACGACCTATTACTTCTGCTCGCAGAAATGCCGGACGAAGTTCTCGGGCGACCCCGGGCACTACCTCGCGCATCCACCCGAGTCTCGCTCGCCGAGGCCGCCGATGGCGGTGTCGCCGGCCGCGACGGGCGAGAAGCTGGAGTACGTCTGTCCGATGGACCCGGAGGTCCTGCAGGACAAGCCCGGCGCGTGTCCGTTGTGCGGAATGGCGCTCGAGCCTCGGATGCCGGTCGCGGGCGACGATCGCAATCCGGAACTCGACGACATGACCCGCCGCCTGTGGATCGCCGGCGCGCTGACCGTGCCGCTGTGGGTCATCGCGATGGGACCGATGGTCGCGCACCTCGTCTCGTCGACCGGCACGATGGGCCGCGCGTGGTGGACCCCGTGGCTCGAGGCCGTCCTCGCGACACCGGTCGTGCTGTATTGCGGCTGGCCGTTCTTCGAGCGCGCCTGGGTGTCGTTCCGCACCGCGAAGCTCAACATGTTCAGCCTGGTCGGGCTCGGCACCGGCGTGTCGTGGACGTTCAGCATCGCGGCGCTGTTTTTTCCCGGCCTGCTGCCCGATGCGTTCCGCGAAGACGGACAGGTGCCGTTGTACTTCGAGGCCGCCGCCGGCATCACGACGCTGGTGCTGGTCGGACAGGTGCTCGAACTGCGGGCACGCGCGCGTACCGGCGGCGCGATCCGCGCGTTGCTCGGGCTCGCGCCACCGACGGCGCGACGGCTGGACGCGTCGGGCGTCGATGTCGAGGTGCCGCTGGCCGACGTGGTGGTCGGCGATCGCCTGCGGGTGCGTCCCGGCGACCGGGTGCCGGTCGACGGCACGATCGATTCGGGCGAGAGCGCGCTCGACGAAGCGCTGGTGACCGGCGAGTCGATGCCGGTCGCGAAGGCGGCCGGTGATCCCGTCATCGCCGGCTCGACCAGCCAGGGCGGCAGCTTCGTGATGCGCGCCGATCGCGTCGGCGCCGACACGCTGCTCGCGCGCATCGCGCGATTGGTGGCCGCCGCGGGTCGCTCGCGCGCGCCGATCCAGAAGCTGGCCGACCGCGTCGCCGCCTGGTTCGTGCCGCTGGTGATCGCAGCGGCGCTGCTGGCTGCGGCCGCGTGGGCCCTGTTCGGCCCGGCGCCCGCGTTGTCGCACGCGCTGGTCGCCGCGGTGTCGGTGCTGATCATCGCGTGCCCTTGCGCGCTCGGCCTCGCCACGCCGATCTCGATCACGGTCGCGGTCGGTCGCGGTGCGCGCGCGGGCGTGCTGATCAAGGATGCCGAGGCGCTCGAGCGGCTCGCGCACGTCGACACGCTGGTCGTCGACAAGACCGGGACGCTGACGGAAGGGCGCGCGAGCGTCTCCCGCATCGATGCCGTCGAAGGCCACGATGAGGACGAGGTCGCTCGTCTCGTCGCGAGTCTCGAGCAGACGAGCGCGCATCCGCTCGCGGCGGCGCTGGTCAGGGCCGCGCAGGACCGTCATGTGGCGTTGACCGAGGCGACCGGGGTGGTATCAACCGCAGGTCTCGGCGTGCTCGGTCTCGTCGACGGCCGGCGCATCGTCGCGGGCAATCAGCGGCTGTTCGATCGTGAGGGCATCGCGACCGATGCATTCGCAGGTCGAGCCGATGGATCGCGCGAAGCCGGAGAGACCGCCCTCTTCGTCGGCATCGATGGTCATGCAGCGGCGCTGGTCTCGGTTTCGGATCCCGTCAAGGCGACGACCGGACAGGCGTTGAAGGACCTGCGCGCCGAAGGACTGACCGTCGTGATGCTGACGGGCGACCACGAGGTCACCGCGAAGGCCGTGGCCCACCGTCTCGGCATCGAACGCTACGAAGCCGGTGTCGATCCCGAAGGCAAGCAGCGCTTCGTCCTGCGGCTCCAGGCCGAGGGACATCGCGTCGCGATGGCGGGCGACGGCGTCAACGACGCGCCCGCACTCGCCGCGGCCGACGTCGGGATCGCGATGGGCGCGGGGAGCGGCAGCGATGTCGCGATGGAGACGGCGCGCATCGTGCTGATGCGCGGGGACCTGACCGGCATCGTCGCGGCGCGCCGCCTGTCGCAACGGACGCTCGCGAACATCAAGCAGAACCTGTTCTTCGCGTTCGTCTACAACGCGCTCGGCGTCCCGATCGCGGCCGGGCTGCTGTATCCGCTCTTCGGCCTGTTGTTGAGCCCGACGCTCGCGGCCGCCGCGATGAGCCTGAGTTCGGTGTCGGTGATCACGAACGCGTTGCGGCTGCGGAACGTGAAACTCTAGGGATCGACACCCGCCCAGCTACCAGATCTGCACCCGCTGCTCCGGCGGCAGATACATTCCATCGCCCGCCTTCACGCCGAACGCCTCGTAGAACGGCGTCTGGTTGCGTAGCGTTCCGTTGGCGCGGTACTCGCCGGGCGAGTGGGGGTCGCTCTTCAACTGCCGGATCAGCGCCGGCTCGCGAGTCTTGTTGCGCCACACGATCGCGAAGCCGGTGTAGAAGCGCTGGTCGCCGGTCAGGCCGTCGATCACCGGCGCCGGCTTGTCGCCGAGCGACAGGTGATAAGCCTTGTAGGCGATCGCGATGCCGGAGTTGTCCGCGATGTTCTCGCCCAGCGTCAGCGCGCCGTTGACGTGATAGCCGGGCACGGGCTCGAACGCGTCGTACTGCGCGACCAGCGCCTTCGTCTTCGCGTTGAAGCGTTGCCGGTCCTCGGCGCTCCACCAGTCTCGCAGCTTGCCGTCGCCGTCCGACTGACTGCCGCTGTCGTCGAAGCCGTGGCTGATCTCGTGGCCGATCACCGCGCCGATCGCGCCGTAGTTGGTCGCGTCGTCGGCCTTCGCATCGAAGAACGGCGGCTGCAGGATGGCCGCCGGGAACACGATCTCGTTGCGCGTGCGGTTGTAGTACGCGTTGACCGTCTGCGGCGTCATGCCCCATTCGGTCCGGTCGATCGGCCGGCCGAGCTTCGCGTTGTTGCGGTTGTATTCGAAGCGACGCGCGCGCATCACGTTGCCGAGCAGGTCGTCGCGCTTGACGGAGAGCGCCGTGTAGTCGCGCCACTTCGTCGGATACGCGACCTTGGGATCGAACTTCGCGAGCTTGGCCTGCGCTTCCCGCTTCGTCGCCGGTCCCATCCAGTCGAGGCCGTCGATGCTCTGCCGATACGCGGTCAGGATGTTCTTCACCAGCGCGTCCATGCGCGCCTTGTTCTCGGGCGGGAAGTACTTCGCGACATACAACTTGCCGAGCCCCTGGCCGATGCTCGACTCGGTCATCGCGACGCCGCGCTTCCAGCGCGGCAGTTGCACCGGCGTCCCCGCCAGCACGCCGCCTTCGAAGGCGAAGTCCTCGTCGACGAACGGCTTCGACAGGTAGGGCGCGCACGACGCGATCACGTGGTACTTCAGGTACGCCTTCCACGCATCGAGCGGCATCGCGTCGACGGTCTTCGCGAAGCCGGTGAGGTAACTCGGCTGCGCGACGATCACCGCGTCGGTCTTGCCGGCGATGTGGGTCGTCGCCAACCAGGGCTTCCACCCGTAGCCCGCGGTCAGCGCGTCGAGGCCGCCGGTCGCCACCTTGTTGTAGGTCTTGACCGGATCGCGGTTCTCGACGCGCGTCCACTGCGCACGCGCCAATTGCGTCTCGAGTTCCAGCACCTGCGCGGCAGCGGCATCGGCATTCGTCATGCCCGCGAGCGCCAGCATCTTCGAGACGTGCACGACGTACTTGTCGCGCGTGTCCTTCAGCTTCGCATCGTCGTCCTTCAGGTAGTAGTCGCGGTCGGGCAGACCGAGCCCGCTCTGGTAGATCGTCGGGATGTAATGGGTCGGATCGCGCGCGTCCTGCCCGATGTAGATCGAGACCGGCGCGACGATGTTGAGCTCGTTCATCTGCGCGATCACGGCCGGCAACTCGCGCTTGGACCTGATGCCGTCGATCGCCCGTACCTGCGCCGCGATCGGCTTCCCGCCCAGCGTCTCGAGCCGCTGCTCGTCCATGAAGCTCGCGTACAGCGCGGCGATCTTGCGCTGGTCGGGCGTGCCCTTCGGCCCGGCCGCTTCGGCCTCGTCGATCACCGTCTTCAGTTGCGTGACCGCGTCGTCTCGCAGCTGGGCGAACGCGCCCCACGACGCGCGGTCCTCGGGGATCTCGTTGGACGCGAGCCACGCCTGATTGACGGCGAGATAGAGGTCGTTCCGCGGCGTGATCGCCGCTTTCGCGGGCGGCCCGGGCGGCGGCGCGGGCGGCGGGGCATCCGCACAGGCCCCCAGCGTGCCGACGACGATGAGGGCGGCGACGAGGCCGGCGAGGCGGTACGGGTTGCAAGTCGTTCGGAGCGTCATTCGATGCCTGTGGACCACGAGTCGGATGGGAGCGGAGGGTGCCGCCTTCGAGCAGTCGCGAACGATACCTGAGCGTCGCACCGCGTCAACGAGCCGCGGCGCTTCGATGTCCGGTTCGCGGGGGCCGGCCTGCATCAGTTATGGTGACGCGATGTCTTCGTCTCGTCCGCGCGCCGTGGTCGACCGTGTCCGCTGGCTGGTGCGTGCCGCGGGCGCCGCGAGCTTGCTGTGGGTCGCGGCAGCCGGCGCGGACCCCGAAGCGCACGACGTGAAGGTCGGGTCGAAGCGCTTCACCGAGTCGTACATCCTCGGCGAGATCGTGCGCCAGACGCTGGTCGACGAAGGCGTGCGCGCGACGCATCGCGCCGGCCTCGGCAACACCGGCATCCTGGTCGCCGCGCTCGATGCCGGCGAGATCGACGTCTATCCCGAATACACCGGCACGATCGTTCGCGAGATCCTCAAGCGCGACGGCAACCCTTCGATCGACGAGCTCAATGCGCTGCTCGCGCCGCGCAAGCTCAAGGTCGCGATCCCGCTCGGCTTCTCGAACACCTATGCGCTCGCGATGCGCGAGGACGAAGCGGCGCGGCGCGGCATCGCGCGTATCGGCGACCTGACCGATGCGGGCAAGACGCGCGACCTGAAGCTCGGGCTTTCGAACGAGTTCCTCGCGCGGGGCGACGGCTGGCCCGCGTTGAAGGCGGCCTACGGACTCGCGCAGGCGACCCCGTCCGGTCTCGACCACGGTCTCGCGTACGACGCGCTCGCGCAGAAGCGCGTCGACGTCATCGACATCTACTCGACCGACGCGCGCATCGGTCGAGACGGCGTGCGCGTGCTGGTCGACGACCGGCACTTCTTCCCCGCGTACGACGCCGTGCTGCTGATGCGCGCCGACGTCGACACCAGGCCGTTCGAGACGCTGCGCGGCGCGATCGACAACCAGCGGATGATCGCGTTGAACGGCCGCGCCGAACTCGACCACGTGTCGTTCGCCGACGTGGCCCGGCAGTTCGTCGCCGCACGCGACCGCAAGCAGGACGCGCCCGCCAGCGATCGCCCGTCGGGCACGCGCTTCGTCGACAAGCTGTTCGGCCCGGACTTCTGGCGGCTGCTCTACGAACATGTCGTGCTCGTGGCCGGCTCGGTCGGCGCAGCGACGGTCGTCGCGGTTCCGCTCGGCGTCTGGTCGGCCCGCAGCGCGATCGCGGGTCGCGTGATCCTCAACGTCGTCGGCATCCTGCAGACCGTGCCGTCGCTGGCGTTGCTCGCGCTCCTGATCACGCTGCTCGGCACGATCGGCACCGTGCCCGCGTTGATCGCGCTGTTCCTGTACGCGCTCCTGCCGATCGTCGCGAACACCCATGCCGGCATGGACGGCGTGTCGCGCGGCATCGTGCAGGCCGCGGCCGCGCTCGGCCTGACCGGCCGCCAGCGCCTGATGCTGATCGAACTGCCGCTCGCCGCGCCGACGCTCGTGACCGGCATCCGCACGGCCGCCGTGATCAACGTCGGCACGGCGACGATGGCCGCGTTCGTCGGGGCGGGCGGCTTCGGCGAGCGCATCACCGCGGGCCTCGCGCTCAACGACGGCGCCACGATGCTGGCCGGTGCCATTCCGGCGGCCGGGCTCGCGCTGCTCGTGCAGGCCCTCTTCGACGGGCTCGCTCGACTCGCGGATCCGGCACGGCGCCATCGGCGATGAGCACACCCGAAGAGGACGCCCCGCCCGCGCTCGTCGAGGCGCCGACCGTGATCGATGTCGAGGCGTCGGGGTTCGGCAAGGGCAGCTATCCGATCGAGGTCGGCTTCGTGCTGCCGGACGGCCGCAGCGAATGCATGCTGATCCGTCCGACGCCGCAATGGCTGCATTGGGACGAGAGCGCCGAACGTCTGCATCACATCAGTCGCGCATTGCTGGTCGAGTGCGGCAGGCCGGTACGCGACGTGGCCGAGCGGCTCAACACGCAACTCGAGGGGCGCATCGTCTACACCGACGGCTGGGCGCACGACTACACGTGGCTGTCGATCCTGTACGAAGCCGCCGAGTGCTCGCCGTCGTACCGGATCGACAACCTGCAGCGACTGTTGACGCAGGACGAACTGGCCGGATGGGACGTGATGAAGGCCGAGGTCGATGCCGGGGCCGCGCTCGAACGTCATCGGGCCAGCGCCGATGCGCGCTTGCTGCAGACGACCGTACTGCGACTTCAGGCCGCGGCGCGCTGACTGCTGCTCCGCGCGCGCAACGCGGGAGCCGACCCACGGCGGAGCGGATCGCAACCGTCGCCTGCGACCCGACACTTGCCGGCATGCTTGGCTGCGTACAGGAACTCGTCCGCGCACTGGAGCAGTTCCTCGGGCGTGCCTCCCGACTGCGGGAACATCGCGATGCCGATGCTCGCCGATACGCTAGCCTGCACGTTCGGGTAGGGCACGGCCAGCTCGGTCACGAGCTTGCGACCGATCTTCGCCGCCAGCGCCGCGTCGACATCGCACAGCAGGACCGAGAACTCGTCACCCCCGCGCCTCGACACCACGTCGGACACGCGCAGCGCGCGACGGATGCGTTCGGCGGCGATCTTCAGCACGCCGTCGCCGGCCGCATGACCGTGGCGATCGTTGACGCCCTTGAAACCGTCGAGGTCGATGGCCAGGACCGCCAGCCGCTCCCGATGACGTCGCGCATGCGCGAGCCGATGCGACAGGACTTCGTCGAACAGCAGGCGATTGCAGAGGCCGGTCAACGCGTCGTGATGCGCCTGGTGCTTGGCGTGAGCGAGCATCACCGCCGCCTCGGCGAGCGCGCGGCCGACCGCATCGGCCTCGGTCAGGCGGGTCACCGGCATGTCGACCGGTCGTCCGCTTCCGAGCGCCAGCGCCGGTTCGATCAACGCTTCGACCGAGCGCGTCACGTTGCGGGCCAGCCGGACCGCGAACCACAGCGCGAAGCACAAGGTCAGGACGCCGCCGCCGATCAGCAACGCGACCGAGTTCGACAGCCGGGTCTGCAGCACGGTCCGTGGCGCGTTGACCGTCAGGTTCAGGCCGGACATCGACGACCGCGTATGCGACGTGATCACCGGAAACCCGTCCTTGTTGATCGTGTCCAGCGTGCCCTCCGACTGTCGCATCAGGCTGGTCGCGAGATCGGTACTGGCTTGCTGGCCGAGCAACTTCTGGCCGAATCGCGTGCGCGCGACGATCGCACCGCGGCCATCGAGCAGCGACGCGATCCAGCCGTTGGGCAGCGACTCGCGCTCGAGGACGCGACCGAGTTGCAGCGGCGACAGCCGCGCGCTCAAGCCGTAGACGATCTCGCTGCCGCGACGGACCGGCACGGTGATGACGAGCGCGAGTTGTCGGTCCGGACCTTCGATCAGCGCGGAGACGGTCGGCTCGCCGGTCTCGAAGACCTTCAGCAACTGATGCGGCACGGCGGCCGTGCGCATCGGCGCGCTCGCCGCTGCTGCCGGGCCCGGCAGCACCTTGCCGCCACGATCGAACACGATGGTATCGAGCACCAGCGGAAGATGGATCCCCGTCTGGAGATGCGCGGTACCGGGCCTGTCGGCAGACGAGCCCTGCGAAGCCGCCAGCACCTGGAGGCTCGCCTCCACGGTCGCGAGTTCGCGATCGACGGTCGCCATCAGGCCTCGCGCCCGCAGCAGGGTCTCCCGCCCGATGACCTCCTCGCTTTGCAGATGATCCTGATAGATCAGCATCGCGAGGGCGCCGATGGCGGGCAGCAGGCACGCGGTGACCAGCGCGATCAGGCTGGTCCGGATCGAGAAATGACGGTACCGACCGGCACCCGCAGCCGGTCGGACGAACCGCGAAAGGAAACGCTTCATCCAGGACCTCGGCGGGCAATGGGTCATCTGTCGACATCCCGGCCACGAACGTGAGTGCCGGACCGCCTCGCGCCGCGAGCCGCGCCGGGAATCAGCGGGTCGCCGACAGCCGTCAGAAGTCGCCGATCACGCGGCGCTTGCCCCCGTCCTTGGCGGCATAGAGCGCCTCGTCGGCGCGTTCGAGGAGGTCGTGCAACGTCGTCGCGTCGTGCGGATAGCGGGCGACGCCGATGCTCGCCGAGACCTGGGGCTCCACGCCGGGATACGGTTGCGACAGCGCATCGAGCAGCTTCTCGGCGATGTGGCGCGTCCGGGCGCCGTCGACGTCGACGAGCATCACCGAGAACTCGTCGCCGCCGCGACGCGAGACCACGTCGGACCCGCGCACCAGTCCCATGATCCGGTCGGCGACCGTCTTCAACACGAGGTCGCCCGCCGCATGACCGTGCTGGTCGTTGACGGCCTTGAAGCCGTCGAGATCGATCGCGAGGATCGCGAACTGCGCGCCGTCGCGGTAGGCCTGGGCGATCTGCCGCATCGCCATCTCGTCGAACAGCGTGCGGTTGCGCAGGTTCGTCAGCGGGTCGTGATACGCGTGATGCTGGGCCGCGGTCAGCCGGCGCGACGCCTGGCGGATCGCGCGACCGACCGCGTCGACCTCGCGAAACGGCGTCGGCTGCACGTCGACCGGCCTTCCGTCCCCCAGCGCCATCGCAGGCTCGACCAGTCCCCCCACCGCCCGCGTCACCGCACGCGACACGCGGAAGGCGAACCAGAGGACGAAGGCGAGCACGGCGAGTCCCGCCACGGCGAGCCAGGCGATCGATCGATGCAGCGACGCGACCAGCAGCGTCGGCGGCACGCCCACCGCGACGGTCCACTCTCCGCGGCTCGAGCGGCTGAAGGCCGTCAGCATCGGGCCGTCGTCCTTCGTCATGGTCTCGGACGTTCCCTCGGACCTGCCCTCGATGGTCGCGAGCAGCGAAGGCGTTGCGCGCTGACCCACGTAGCGCGCGCCATCCCGCGAACGCGCGGCGATGTTGCCGTCGCGGTCGATGATCGCGGCGATCCATCCGTCGGGCATCGAACCACGCGCCGATGCGAAGATCTGCTCCGGCGACATCGAGACGGCCAGCGTGTAGGCGACCACGTCGCCCCGGAAGACCGGCACGCCCATCGCGACGATCGGCGTGCGATCGACGGACGGCGCGAACACGCCGGTCAGCGCCGGCTGTCCGGTCGTGAAGACGGCCTTGAGGTGGACCGCGACTTCGGCGTCGGGCCGTGACGTACCGGACGCCGTCGGCGTATTCAACCGCTGCCGTCCGTCGCGATCGATCAGGTAGTAGGTGTCGATCGCCTGCGCCCTCTGCAGCCCGCGCAGCCGGTCGTGCAGACGGCCGAAGTCGCCGTCGCTCGCGACGTTGGCCGTCGCGAGGACGCGCAGGCCGGACTCGACCGCCTCGAGATCGCGATCGACGAGCGCCATCATCGTGCGGGCATGCGTCACGGCTTCACCGAACAACGCGGATTCCCGAACGCGGTAGTCGACATACGACATCGCCACCAGCGCGGCCAGCGCCGGGATCAGGCACGCGGCGACCAGCGTACCGAGCGTCATCGCAATGGACAGTCGTGGCTCCGGCGTGGGAGCGGAATCGGGGACGGACGCGGCGCTTTCGGGCGTGCTGATCGACGCGGTCATGCGCTTCGGGCGAGGGAACGACTCGTGGAACGACTCGGGGGGCAGAACCCCGTCGGCCTGGCGCGCGCGGTCGACGGTTCAGACCTGCAGCGTAACCGGTCCGTCGACCGGCGGGTCGCCCATATCGACGACGCGCGGGAAGACGCGCGTCAGGACCGCAACAGCGCGACGGTGCGGGGATCCGGGACGCCGTCGCAATACCGCTCGAGGGCCTCCTCGAACACGCGCCCGCTCGCTGCGGCTCGCGCGAACAGCGTCATCGACGAGCGGAACTTGACATCGTCCGGCGATCCGAAGATCTGTCCGAGCGATCGTCGTTCCACCTGGTTGACGATCCGCGTGCAGTCGACCAGCCGTTCGCCCAGGACCGGATGGTCGAGGTAGGCGCGCGCCTCGTCGAGCGACGCGATCGCGTAGCGCTCCGCCATGCCGCTCGAGCCGAGCCCGCGCAACTGCGGAAAGACGAACCACATCCAGTGGGTTCGCTTCGAGCCGGCGCGCAGCTCGCGACGGACCTGGTCGATGACCGGGTCCTGTGCGACGACGAAGCGCTGGAGGTCGTGGGGATCGGGCATTAGGATCACTCCGAAGTTGGATAACCGGATGTTGACGCAGCGCGCCGGCCGCCGCGTCACGGCCAGCGCACCGTCGCGTATTCTTGCGGATCGTCTTTCCGACCGCGATCGATGGCCCTCAGGACAATCCGGATCTTCATCTCGTCGCCCGGCGACGTCGCCGAGGAACGCCTGCTCGCGCGACGGCTGATCGGGCGGCTCGATGCGCAATTCGGCGGCGCGCTGCAGTTCGAGGCGATCCTCTGGGAGCGCTTCCCGCTGGTCGCGACCGCGAGCTTCCAGGAGCAGCTGCAGAAGCCGAGCGACGCCGACATCGTGATCGTCGTGCTGTGGTCGCGCCTCGGCACGCCGTTGCCGGCGCACATCGTGCGGCCCGACGGCAGCACGTACGCGTCGGGCACCGAGTACGAATTCGAGGACGCGGTCGAGGGCTTTCGACAGAGCGGCGCGCCGCGCATCCTGACCTATCTCAAGACCGCGCCGCTGACGGCCGCGGGCGATCTCGCGTCGCTCGAGGACGCGACGCGCCAGAAGCGCGCGCTCGACGGCTTCGTCGCGAAGTGGTTCCGCAACGAGGCCGACGGCACGTTGACCGGCGCGTTCCACAATTTCGCGACGTCGGCCGACTTCGAGGACCTGCTCGATTCGCATCTGAGTAGGCTGGCCGAACAGCTCGTGCCGGCCGGGATGGCGATCCGTGGCCGTGCCGCGACCTGGAAGGGGCGGTCGCCGTTCCGCGGATTGCAGGCATTCGAGGCCGAGCACGCACCGGTCTTCTTCGGGCGCACGGCGGCGATGGCGAGCATCCTCGCGAAGCTCCGCGTGCAGGCACAGGCGGGTCGCGCCTTCGTGTTGATCGTCAGCATGAGCGGCGGCGGCAAGTCGTCGTTGCTGAGGGCGGGCGTCCTGCCGCTCCTGACGCAGCCCGGCGTCGTCGGGACCGCGACGATGTGGCGTCGCGCGGATATGCGGCCGTCCGATGGCGACGGTCGACCGCTGGCCGCCCTCGAACGCGCGCTGATGCGGGCGACGGCGCTCGATGCATCGGAGGACTCCACTGCGGAGGTCGACGG
>CAXTPX010000014.1:0-6752 GCA_964246005.1 uncultured Burkholderiaceae bacterium
GACCGCGCGCTGCGCCAGGCGAAGCTGGCCGGCAAGAACCGCACGATGGTCGCGTCGCTGCTGGAAGCGCCGACCGCCTGATCGCGCGATCCGAGCCGCATCGCGGCGCGTCGGAGGCGGCAGAGCGATGCGCGGCGAACTGGCCCGGGTTCATGCGTCTGTTCCGCGCGCGGCACACGGCGCGTGCCTTCTAGGATCGAGCACCAGAAGCAAAGACGCTTTCCGGGCGAACTCAAGTTTCTTCGCACGATCACGATAAGCATTACAACACCCGGCCCCTCCCCCTCTGGAGCCGCGGTCAGCCCGGCGCGGAGCCGGAAGTTCATCGAAGCCCCAGGAGCATCCTAATGGCACAAGTAATCGGTACCAACGTCGCGTCGCTGAACGCCCAGCGCAATCTGAACACGTCGCAGGCAGCCCTGCAGACGTCGCTGCAACGCCTCTCGTCCGGCATGCGCATCAACAGCGCGAAAGACGACGCCGCCGGCCTCGCGATCTCGCAGCGCTTCACGTCGCAGATCAACGGCCTCGACCAGGCAGCCCGCAACTCCAACGACGCCATCTCGCTGGCGCAGACGGCAGAAGGTTCGCTGTCGTCGACCACCGACGCCCTGCAGCGGATTCGCCAGCTCGCCGTGCAGTCGGCCAACGTGACGAACAGCACCAGCGACCGTGTGGCGATCAACACCGAAGTCGCGTCGTTGAAGGCGGAAATCGACCGCGTCGGCAACAACGCGACGTTCAACGGCGTCAAGCTGCTCGACGGCTCGAACCCCACCTTCACGTTCCAGGTCGGCGCGAATACCACCGGCAACGACTCGATCTCGATCAGCGGCCTGCCGACCGCGACGCTCGCAGGGCTCTCCACCATCTCTGCGAACGGTTACAAGGTCGTCGCAAGCGCCGTCTCGACTGCCTCCACGCCTGTCGTCCAGGACGCCACCAACTTCATTTCCGTCAACGGCACCAAGATCGGCAACGTCGCGTCCGGCGGGACGGCTTTCGCCCAGGCCGCTGCGGTTGCTTCGGCAGTCAACGCCGTGACCGGGACCACCGGTGTCACGGCATCCTACGACACGGCCGGCCACGTGAGTTTCACGTCGACCGCCGCGACCGGCGCATTCACGGTGACCGCGTTGGGCTCGGGTGCGACCGCCATCGGGGGCCAGACGACCCTGACCGGCGCAGCCCTCCAGACGTATACCGCAACGCAGGCCGCATCGACCGTCTTCACCGGCCTGGTTTCGGATAACGGTACGACCAATTACATGACCATCAACGGGGTCCAGATCGGCAATATCGCGACGGCTAGCAACGCCGCCGGGTTCGGGGCCAATATTGCCACGGCAGTCAACCTGCAATCGAGCTTGACCGGGGTCTCGGCCACGAGCGACGCTACGACGGGCGCAGTGACCTACTCGGGCACTGGGCTTAACTCCGCTGGCGCCATCACCATTGTTACAGCGGGGACGTACGCCGCCGCGGGCGCTGTCCCCTCCGCTGTGTCAGCGACCCTCTCTTCGGTGCAGTCCACCGGCCTGACCAACCTCGACGTCCTGACGGCCGCCGGTGCGTCCCTCGCGATCCAGCAGGTCGATAGCGCGCTCGGCCAGGTCGCCCTCGCCCGTGCAACGCTCGGTGCAGCACAGAACCGCTTCGCGTCGGTGGTCACGAACCTGCAGACGACCAGCGAGAACCTCTCGGCTTCGCGCAGCCGCATCCAGGACACGGACTTCGCCGCGGAGACCGCAGCCCTGACGAAGAACCAGATCCTGCAGCAGGCCGGCACCGCGATGCTCGCTCAGGCGAACAGCCTCCCGAACAGCGTCCTGACGCTGCTGAAGGGCTGATCGGTAACACGACGGAAACGACGCGCCCGACAAGGGCGCGTCGCGAAGTTTGAAAGGACCCTTGGCCACCCTCGCGTGGCCCAGGGCAGTACAACCGGAACAACATCAGACGGGCCGCAATCGACTCGGACAGAGAGAAATCATGATTCCCAATACGACAGGTATTGCAGCCGCCGTGACGACGGTCCCGCAGGCCCCGGCCGGTCCGAGCGGAGCACCGCTCACCAACGCGCCGGCGAAGTCCATCGCCGCCGTGGCCGACGCGAAGCGCTCGAGCGCCGGCGACGCCGCGCCGGTCGAGGAAGCGGCGCAGTCGCGCGACCCGCGCTCGTTGCAATACCACGTCGCCGACGGCCACGTCGTCACCGAGATCGTCGACGAGAACAGCAAGCTCGTCGTCGTCCAGATCCCCAACGCCGAGGTGTTGCGGATCGCCAAGGCGATCGACCGGATGCAAGGCTTCCTGCTGTCGCAGAAGGCGTGAACTCCATGCAAGTCCGGACCGGTGATGGCGGCCGCCCGGAAGACCGTCACCAACCGAGTCCCCCATGACCACCAGTATTTCTCCAACCGGCACCACCGCGCCGGTCACGACCCAGGGAATCGGCACGGGCCTCGACATCGCCGGCATCGTCGACAAGCTGATGGCGCTCGAGCAGGCGCCGGTGACGCGCCTGCAGAACCAGGAAGCCGGTTACCAGACGACGCTGTCGGCCTACGCCTCGGTCAAGAGCGCGCTCGCGACCTTCCAGACGTCGGTCGCGAACCTCGCCGTGCCGACGGCCTTCTCGAGTCTCACCGCTTCGATCAACGACAGCAGCGCCGCGTCGGTCGCGATCGACAACACCCAGTCGCAGGCCCTGTCGGCCGGCACGCACACGCTCAACGTGACCGCGCTGGCCGCATCGCAGCGGACCGCATCGAGCGCCTTCACGGACCCGTCGTCGACGGTCGGGACCGGCACCATCACGATCGACGTCGGCACCTGGAATGCCGGCTACACCGGCTTCACGCCGAACGGTTCCGTGGGCAGCCGGTCGATCACGATCGACAGCAGCAACAACACCCTGGTCGGCGTCCGCGACGCGATCAACGCCGCGAGCGCAGGCGTGAATGCGTCGATCGTCAACGACGGCACCGGCAATCGCCTGGTGCTGTCGGGTACCGCGACCGGCGCAGCCAACGGCTTCCGCATCAGCACGGCCGATGCGGACGGGAACAACCTCGATGCGAGCGGCCTGTCGGCCCTCGCCTTCGATCCCTCGGCGACCGGTGGCACGCCCCAGTCGACGCATCTCGCCGATGCGGTCAACGCACGCTTCTCCCTCGACGGCCTGACGATCTCGAAGCCGAACAATCACGTGACCGACGCGATCGCCGGCCTCACGCTCGACCTGAAGGCGGTCAGTACGTCGTCGACCGCCTTCACGATCGCACGCGATACGAGCGGCGCGAGCTCCGCGATCAACAACTTCGTCAGCGCGTACAACACGATCGTGACCGGCCTCGCGTCGCTGACCAGCTACAACGCCACGACCAACGTCGCCGGCACGTTGAACGGCGACTCGACCACGCGCCTGATCTCCACGCGGCTCCAGTCGTTGCTGGCGACCGTGGTGCCCACCGGCGGCAGCGTCACGTCGCTCGCCGACGTCGGCGTCAAGTTCCAGAGCGACGGGACGCTCGCGGTCGACGCGACCAAGCTCACGAGCGCGCTGACCAGCGATCCGAACTCGGTAGCCCGGCTCTTCGCCAAGACCGGCGTCCCCAGCGACTCCCTCGTCAACTTCACCGACTCGACCGACGCGACGCAACAAGGCAATTACGCGCTGTCGGTCAGCCACGCCGCGACCAGCGGCGCGCTCGTCGGCTCGTCCGCGGCCGGTCTGACGATCACCACGGGCGTCAACGACACGCTGTCGCTGACGATCGACAATGTGCCGTCGACGATCACCCTCGCAGCCGGGACCTACGCCGATGCGAACGCGCTGGCCGCGGCGGTCCAGTCGCGGATCAACGGCACCCCGGCATTCTCGAGCGTGGGTTCCTCCGTCGCGGTGTCGCAGACCAACGGCGTGCTCACGATCACGTCGCAACGTTTCGGCTCGGCATCCAGCGTCGCCGTCACCGGCGGCAACGCGCAGACCGGCCTCTTAGGCACGTCGCCCACCGCGACGACGGGCAGCGATGTCGCCGGTACGATCGACGGGACGGCCTTCATCGGCACGGGTCAGACCGCGACGGGCGCCGCAGGAACACCGGCCGACGGCCTGAAGCTGACGATCGCCGGCGGGTCCACGGGAAGCCGCGGGACCGTCTCCTTCACGCGGGGCATCGCCGCGAGCATGAACGACCTGCTGACCCAGTTCCTCGACCCGACGTCGGGACTGCTCCAGGCGGCGACCGACGGCCTGAACAGCAGCATCGCGGACCTCAAGCAGCGTGAGGACGACTGGACGCCCCGCCTGGCCGCGATCCGGGCGCGATATACGGCGCAATACAACGCGATGGATGCCCTGGTCGCGAGCATGAACAGCACGAGCACTTACCTCACGCAGCAGATCACGGCGATCCAGAATACGACCAACTTCATCAACAGCGGCAAGTAATCAACGTCCTGTCCCTGCGGCACCATGGCATCCGGACCACTCGGAAGGCGGACGAGCGCAGGGCTCGATCCCGCCGCTTCGAGTCGTCGCGGAGCGCTTCGATGCCAAGTCCGGGCGCCGGGACACCAGACCGACCTTCGTTCACGAGGAAGCGACATGCACCACCCAACGCCTTACGGCGCCAGCGCATACCGTGCGATCGGCATCGAGACCGGGGTCGACGCCACCGACTCGCTCGGCCTCGTCGTGATGCTGTACGACGGCGCGATCCAGGCCATCTCGCGTGCCGAAGCCCATCTCGCAAACGGCGAGATCGAAGGACGCGGCACCTACACGTCTAAGGCCATCGATATCGTCAACCAGGGACTCAACGCGAGTCTCGACCGGCGGGTGGGTGGCGGTCTCGCCGAGAGCCTCGGATCGCTCTACGAGTACATGGCACGTCGTCTCGTCGCGGCGAACCTGCAGGGCGACCGCGCGATCTACGGCGAGGTCCGCGCGCTGCTGGTGGAACTGCGATCTTCCTGGGTCGCCTTGCGGCTGAAGAAGCTGCAGTCCATCGACCTGTCGTCGAGCGATGCGGTCGTCGATCCCGTGGTCGCGGGTGCCGGACTCGTCCCGACGGCCCGCCGGAGCGTGGCCGTATGAGCGCGAGGATCGAAGCGGAGCGGCACATCGTCGAACGGTACGAGCGCATGGCCGACGCCAGTCACCGCATGCTCGTCGCGGCCCGCGACGAAGACTGGGATCGCGTCTGCGCGATCGAGAAGGAATGCGTCGCGCTCGTCGACGAACTCTCGAAGATGGGCGACCTCGTCCCGAAGGATCCGGCGCTGCGCGAGCAGAAACTCGACCTGATGAAGCGCCTGCTCGACAACGATGCCGAGCTTCGACTGCTCAGCCAGCCGTGGCTGAAGAAGCTCGACGCGATGTTGCGCAGTCCCCAGACCGCTCTCCGCCTGGGTCGCGCCTACGGCAGCGGCTCGTTCCGGGACTGACGGGCGCGCGACCGCTCGCCGGCACGGGCCGTGAGCTCGCAACGCAACGTCCGATGATCGTCCAGGAATCCGACATCCTCCTCGCCGCGCTCGATCGACGGCTGCAGGTCGATCGCATGCTGCCGCTCGATGCGCTGGCCTCGGGGACCGACGCGTCGCGGCGGCCGCCCGATGCGGCTGCGGCATCGGTGGCAGGCGCGCCGCCCTCCGGACCGGGGGCGGTCGCCGGGGACACCGTCCACCTGTCGTCGAGCCTCCTGGTGTCGGGCCCGCCCGCGGCAATGTCCTCGACGTCGATGCTGCTGTCGGCGGCCGACCTGCAAGCGAGTCTGCCGCTCGGACGGGTCGTGACGGCGCGCGTGATCGGCGCAGCGCCGGACGGCCACGTGCTTGCCAACATCGACGAGCAACGCGTCGCGCTCGCATGGCCCGCGAACGCCGGGGCCGTCCCGCAACCGGGGCGCGACGTGTCGCTCCGGGTCCTCGCGCATCGGCCCGTCCTGCTCTTCGAGCGTGTCGTCGAAGCGGGCGTCGAGGCGGCGGGTGACGATCCCGAACGCTCGCAGTCACCGGTCCGCTGGAGCGGCGATGCGATGCGCCTGCAGGCCGCGGCCCGGTCCGACGGCGCGTCGCCGGCGGCGCGGGGCGTCCTGCGCTTCGATGTTCCGATCCTCGACATCGACGTCGAGCCGGACGATGAAGGGTCCACATCGAAGGCCGGGTCGTCACCTTCGCAGACAACACCGCCTGTCGCCGGGCCAACCTTCAAGGGTCCGGATCCTGCGGCCGCACTCGCCACGTCGTCGGATCCGAACGAAGTCGACCTCGTGCAGAGACCGATCGCAGAGGGCGTGCGCGTCGTCCACGGCGAGCCGACCGACGGCGTCGCGGCCATGCCGGTCGCGCCGGCCGGGGTGGACGAGGCGCCGGCCGCGCTGCCGTTCCCGCCACTCGTCCTGAACGGTCCGGCGTGGCCCGGACAGGCGATCGAACTCGTGATCCGACGCGAACGCGACGACGAAGCGTTCGACAACCCGGTCCTCGATCACTGGTGCGGCGAGCTCGTCATCGACCTGCCGCAGCTCGGCCGCGTCGCCGGCCACCTGTCGTTCTCGCTGCACGGTCTTCGCATCCGCCTGGAGGCGGACGACGAAGCCAGCATGCGAGCGATGAGCGCGGCGTCGGCCGAGCTGGCGACGGCTCTCGCCCATGCGGACCTGCGCGTCGCCGGCCTGACCGTCGGCCAGCCGGCGGCAGACCCGACGCGACCGGATCCGCGGGGCCTGCGGGTCGGC
>CAXTPX010000014.1:6762-12549 GCA_964246005.1 uncultured Burkholderiaceae bacterium
CCCGCGCGACCCGTCCGCGGGCATCGACCGACATGGCTGAAGAAACCCGACGCCCCGGCCCGTCCGTGCCGCGCGTGGCCGCTGCCCTGCGCTATCGCGGCGGGCAGGCCGCCCCGGTCGTGACGGCCAAAGGGCGCGGCCTCGTCGCCGAAGAGATCGTGCGGCGCGGCCGCGAGCACGGCGTCGCGCTCCACGTGTCGGACAACCTCGCGGCGCTGCTGATGCAGGTCGACATCGATCGCGCCATTCCGCCGCAGTTGTTCCAGGCGGTCGCGCAGTTGCTCGCGTGGCTCTACCGGCTCGAGGACCGCTCGCCGAACGACGGGCCGCGACCGATGGGTGGGCTGTCATGAATGCGGCCGCCGGGAACGACTGCACGCTGCGTCACCGGCTCGAGATCCTCGCGATCGTCGAACGCATGAAGCGCGAGCGCACGCGGACCACCATCGAGTTCGGCGACCACCACGCGATCGTGTCGAGCGTGCTCGACGTGCTTCGCGACCGCGACGCGCTGGTGTTCGACGTCGCACACGACGCCGAACAGAATCGCCTCCTCTTCGCATCGCCCGCACTGGCCTTCAAGACCGAACTCGACAACATCCGGATCTCGTTCGAGACGAAGGTCCCGTTGCCGGTGACGCTCGCCGACGGCCTGGCCGCGCTCGTCGACCTGCCGCTTGCACTACTGCGCCTGCAGCGTCGCGAGTGGTTCCGTGCCGCGTTGCCGGTGCGGCCACCGATCCGTTGCACGCTGGTCGACGGCGCCGGCGGCGCCACCGCCGGTCAGGCGATCGATCTCAGTCCGGGCGGCGCGGCGGTGATCGTCGAAGGTCGCTCCGACGGGCTCCCGCTGCCGGGCAGCGACCACGAAGTGATCCTGTCGTTGCCCGGGGTCGGCCCCATGACGCTGGAAGCGACGCTGCGAACGGTGTCGACCGTCGCTGGCATGAGCGGTCGTCGCGTGCGGATGGGCTTCCGCTTCGAGTCCGTCTCCGCCACGACGTCCGGTCGCATCCGGCGTTACGTGCAGCAGGTCGAGGGCAGGCAGCTGCGGACTCTCGGGCGACGCGGCTAGTGCCTCGCGGCAGTGATGCGTGCCATCGGGATCCGACGAGGCGGTGATGAACGCGCATTCGTGGAAGCGGGTCGACACTGGTTCGCCCAGCCGGCGGCCCGACGCACCCCGGACGGCTCGGCGCTACAACTGCATGTTCATGATGTCGTTGTACGCGACCACCAGCTTGTTGCGCACCTGGACGGTCGTCTGGAACGTGATGTTGGCTTTCTGCATCGAGATCATCGCGTCCTCCAGCGAGACGTCGTTCTGTCCGAGCTGGTACTGGTGAGTCAGACTCGTCGCCTGGTTCTGCGTGGCGTCGACCTTCGCCAGCGATTGCTGGACCAGGCTCGCGAAGTTGCTCGACGCGCTCGTGTCGGTGCCGGCGCTTTGTGCCGCGGACCCGAAAGCCGTCTCGGCCACCCGGTCGAGCGCCAGATTCGACGGCATCCGCACCGTTTCGATCTTTTCCATGTTCTTTCTCCTCGACGGTGCATCGCGACTCGACGAGCCGGTTCCCGCATATCGAAGACGAAGACTAGGGCGGGCGCGACGCCCCCCATCCACCGAACAGCGCCGATATCGCGCGCCAGATCGAGTGCTTGAACGGATCCGCAGCCGCCGATGATCGGTGGCCGACCAGAAGCGCAACACCGACCCGCGACCGCGCGGCATCGGCGTCGTGCGGTCGGCGATCCGAAGGGCCGACGGCTTTCGCGAACAGCGTTCGAAAAGGGCGGCTGTTCCCGGGATCGACCGCCCTTCCCTGTTTCGATAATTCCGTCCACCGCCAACGATCGCCCTCGACCCCACGAATGGACGCGCTTAAACGCCTCACGTCTCTCCCCGCCCCGCAACTGGCGAGCATCGTCATCGCGGTGCTCGCCGTCGCGGGATTCCTGATCGGCGCATGGTCCTGGCTTCAGACGCCGGACTACCGCGTCCTGTTCACCAACCTCGGTGATCGCGACGGCGGCGCCGTGGTCGCTGCGCTGACCCAGATGAACGTGCCGTACAAGTACAACGACGGCGGCTCGGCGATCATGGTTCCGTCGAACCTGATCTACGACACCCGGCTGAAACTCGCATCGCAGGGGCTGCCGAAGGGCGGAACGGTCGGCTTCGAACTGCTGGACCAGCAGAAATTCGGCACGACCCAGCTTCAGGAGCAGGTCAACTTCCAGCGCGGGCTCGAAGGCGAGCTGGCGAAGTCGATCCAGTCGGTATCGGCGGTGCAGACCGCCCGCGTGCACCTCGCGATCCCCAAGCCCACCATTTTCCTGCGCGAACACCAGAAGCCGACGGCCTCGGTGATGGTCACGCTGTTCCCCGGCAAGACGCTGGATTCCGCGCAGGTCCAGGGCATCGTGCATCTCGTGTCGTCGAGCGTTCCCGAACTCGCGGACCAGAGCGTCAGCATCGTCGACGGCTCGGGCAACCTGCTCAGCCGCACGCCCGAAACCAACGGGCTTGACCCCGGCAAGCTGGCCTACGTGCACGAGCTCGAGCAGAGCTACCAGCGACGCGTCGCGGCGATCCTCGAGCCGATCGTCGGCGCCGGCAACGTGCATGCGGAGATCACGGCCGACATCGACTTCAGCCAGACCGAGCGCACCAACGAGACGTTCCAGCCGAACGGCACCCCGCAGCAGGCGGCGATGCGCAGCCAGTCGAACGTCGAGTCGAGCAACACGAGCGGGACGCCGCCGGTGGGCGGCGTGCCCGGCGCGGTCTCGAACACGCCGACCAATGCGGCGACTGCCGCCCCGCAGTCCTCGCAGACGCCGAACGGCACGCCCACCACCAACTCGACGAAGAAGGACAACACCACCAACTACGAACTCGATCGCACCGTCGAGACGAAGCGCCTGCCGACCGGCGCCATCAAGCGCCTGTCGGCGGCCATCGTCGTCAACAACCGGGCGGTCGCCGTCGCGAAGCCGGCCGACGACAAGAAGGATGCGAAGGCCGATGCCAAGGGCGACGCGACGCGGGTCGCGACGTCCGAGCCGCTGAAGCCCGAGGAGCTCGCGCAGATCACCGCGCTCGCCCGCGAAGCGATGGGCTTCGACGAGAAGCGCGGCGACTCGATCAACGTCGTCAACACGAGTTTCACGCAGGCCGAGATCCTGCCGGCGATCGACGTTCCGATGTGGAAGGACCCGGCCAACCTCGCGATGGCCAAGGAATTCGGCAAGAACGGTGCGTTCGTCCTGCTGGCGGCGTACCTGTTGTTCGGCGTGCTGCGTCCCGCGGTCCGCCGGATGACGACGCCGGTGCCGGTGCCGACGACGCCGACCACGGAACTCGTCGAGGCGCCGGGTGAAGAGCCGGCCACCCCTGCGCTGGCCTATTCGGACCACTTGCAGCGCGCCCGGCAACTCGCCCGCGACGATCCCAAGGCGCTCGCCGGCCTGGTCCGCAACTGGGTGACCGCCGAATGAGCAGCGTCGGCATCGAAGACAGCGCGATCCTGATGCTGGCGATCGGCGAAGACGAGGCGGCCGACGTCTTCCGTCATCTCGGTGCGTCCGAAGTCGCGAAACTTTCCGGCGCGATGGCGCAGCTCGGCAACGTCTCGCGCGAGCGGCTGACGAGCATGCTCGAACGCTTCACCGGCGCGGCGGACCAGCAGCCGGCGATCGATGCGGGCGCCGACAACTACGTGCGGGCGGTGCTCAACAAGGCGCTCGGTCCCGACAAGGCCCGCGTGCTGTGCGACCGCATCCTCAACGACGGCCGATCGAGCGGCATCGACGGGCTCAAGCTGATGGATGCGGCGAGCGTCGCCGAGCTGATCGGTGGCGAGCATCCGCAGATCGTCGCGTCGATCCTAGCGCATCTCGATCGCGGGCAGGCGTCGGCGGTGATCGCCGCGCTCGACGAGGAGATGCAGGGCCAGGTCATCCATCGCATCGCGACGCTCGACAGCATCCAGCCGCAGGCGATGCGCGAACTCGATCTGGCGCTCGAGAAGCTCGTCGTCAGCGGCGGACGCGTCAAGCGCTCGGACGTGGGCGGCGTGCGCGCGGCCGCGGAGATCCTGAACCACGTCGGTTCCAACGCCGAGGCCGTGATCATCGAGAACCTGCGATCGGCCGATCCGGAGCTGACCGACAAGATCCTCGACGCGATGGTGATCTTCGACAACATCATGGACATCGACGATCGCGGCATCCAGCTGCTGCTGCGCGAAGTGCAGTCCGAGTCGCTGGTGATCGCGATGAAGGGCGCATCCCCGGAGCTGCGCGACAAGATCTTCAAGAACATGTCGCAGCGCGCGGCCGACATGATGCGCGAGGACCTCGAGTCCAAGGGACCGGTGCGCCTGTCCGAGGTCGAGGCGGAGCAGAAGTCGATCCTGAAGACGGTGCGCCGCCTCGCCGACGACGGGCAGCTCCAGCTCGGCGGCAAGGGCGGCGACGATGGCTTCGTCTGACACCATGTCGATGCCGCCGATGCATCAGCCGCACGAGCGTCCGTCGAACCGGCTGATCGCGGCCGACCGGGTGGTGGGGCTGCGGCCGTGGACCATCGGCGGCTTCGACCCCATCGTCGCGCCGCCCCCCGAGGACGACTGCGTGCTGGCCGATCATCTGCCGACGGTCGACGAGGTGTCCGCGATCGAGAAGCAGGCGCACGACGAAGGCTTTCGGGCCGGCCTGGCGGAAGCGCGCGACGGCAACCAGCGCCTCTCGTCGCTGATCGACGGCGTCGCCGAGTCGGTCGCGCGGATGGAACGCGAGATGGCGCAGACGCTGGTCAAGCTCGCGGTCGATCTCGCGCGCCAGGTGGTTCGCGAGAGCATCGCGGTGCGCCCCGAACTGCTGATCCCGCTCGTCAACGACGCGCTGGCTGGCATCGCGCGCACGGTGGACCCGGGCGCGGTGTATGTCCACGCCGACGACCTGCCGCTGGTCGAGAAGCGGCTCGGCGATGCGCTCGCACATGCCGGCTGGCGCCCGTTCGCGGACGACCGGGTCGAGCGCGGCGGCTGCCGTCTCGAGTTCGCCGGCGGCCAGGTCGACGCGACCGTCGCCACCCGCTGGGCCCGCGTGATGGCACAACTGGAGCGCCACGATGGCTGGCTCGAATGACGGCTCGAAGGGCTCCGTCGCGTCGGGACCGGGCGCGGCTCTCGCGTCCGGACCGGGCACGGGCCTCAATGTCGCGAGCGGCGACTCGTTCGCCGGCTGGGAGCGCTACATCGCCGACCATGGCGTCGCGGTGCAGGGCATGGATCCGCTGCTGCGGCACGGGCGGCTGGTCCGGATCGCGGGCCTCGTGATGGAAGCCGCCGGGCTGCGCCTGCCGATCGGCAGCACGTGTCTCGTCGAGCAGCCGGGGCAACGGCCGACCGAGGCCGAGGTCGTGGGCTTCGCGGGCGACCGCATCTTCCTGATGCCGACGACCGACATCCAGGGTCTCTCGCCGGGGGCCAAGGTCTCGGCCATCGACCCGCGACCGCCGGCGCCGGTGTTCGGCACCAAGCTGCGGCCGTGGCGACGCAGCGAGGACAAGGCGCGCAAGATGCCGGTCGGCATCGGCCTCCTCGGTCGCGTGCTCGACGGCGCGGGACGGCCGCTCGACAAGCTCGGCCCGCTGGTGTTCGAGGCCGAAGCGCCGATCGCGAGCCGGCCGCTGAACCCGATCGATCGCGAGCCGATCTCGCGCACCCTCGACGTCGGCGTCCGCGCGGCGCATGTCGTCGACGGTGACGGAGGTCCAGG
>CAXTPX010000015.1:0-12511 GCA_964246005.1 uncultured Burkholderiaceae bacterium
ACGCGATCACCGTCGAAGTCGAGGTCGATGCGACCGTCGCGCGCGTTGAGCCCCTGGTCGGGCCAGCGCAGGCCGATCGATTCGCCGGCCGCATGGCCCGCGAGCAGCGGCTCGCCGACCGTGCCCTGCCCGGTCACCGCGACCTTCAGCGCGCCGTAGACGTCGAGGCCGGGCACGCCCGACAGTCGCGCGAGCCAGCGCAGGTCGGGGATCTCGATGTCGCTCTTCAACGCGAGCGGTGCATCGCCTGCCAGCCCCCACTGTCCGTCGCGCTTCGACAGGCGGGTATCGATCGACGCGTCGATGCGGCCGAGGCCGCGGCCCAGCACCGACACGCGCGCATCGTAGCGATTGGCCACGATGTCCGCGGATACCTCCATCGTCTCGGGATCCACGTCGAAGCGCGGCTCGGTCAGGAAGCGGATGTTGCCGGACTCGCGAAAGAGGCGGAGCTTCCCGTCGATGGTGTCGCCGATGTGCAGTTCCCAGCGGCCCCCGAACTTCAGCGTCGTCGCGACGGCTTGCGAGAACTGGCGCGAGAACGTGCCGACGATCGACAGCGGGAAGCCACTCGCCTGGCCCGACGTGTCGATCCGGCCATCGACGTACACGAGCCGTTCGAGGTCGACCTTTCCCTCGTTGAAGTCGAGATGCGAACGACCGACTTCGACCCGGTCGGCGCTCGCGAACAGCGGCACGCCGCCCGCCGTCGAGAACGGCACGCGTCCCCTGCTCTCGAGCCGATCGACGGTACCGCGCCACGCATTGGCGGCGTCGAGCCCGCCGTGCGCCGCGGCCGCGATGTCGAAGCGATCGCTCTTCGCCGCCAGCGTCAGCGCGTGCGCGTCGCGCGTGCCCTTCAGGTGCGCCTCGGCGGATTGCAGCGTCGGCGGCCCGGCGCTGCCGTCACGGAACTCGGTGAGCACGACGTCCGCATCGACGGCGCCGCCCGCGCCGGCGAGGAGCCTGCCCTTGCCGCGCAGCGACTTGACGCTCGCGGTCGTCGTCGTGACGCTGCCGGGCGTCGTCGTCGCTGCCTTCGCGACGACGGGGCGCGCGTACCGCAGATCGTCCCCGGCGACGTCGAAGTCGATCGTCGGCTCCTTCGACGTGCCGCCGACCAAGCCGCTGCCCGCAAGCGAGCCGGCGAGCCCGAAGCCGATGTCCGCGAGCTTCGGCGCGTCGACGTTCCAGCGCAGGCGGTCCTGCGGACGACCGAAGTCGCCGTCGAGTTCGACGCGGTCGGCACCGACGGCGAGGGCGACCTTCGCCTCGCTGATCCGATCGAGCACGACCGGTGAGGCGCCCTTCGGGACGACGGCCGGGATGGTGCCCGCGACGCGACCCGCGATGCTGCCCTGTACCGGTCGCTCCAGAACGCGACTGGGGGCGAGGCGGATGTCGCTGCGAACGCTGAAGGCCTGCGGCGACCGCGCCGTCGCCACGGCGCCGATCGTGCCGTCGAGCCTGAACGTCGCGTTGAGATCGGCCTTCGCGAAGTCGCCGAAGTCGCGCGGGTTCAGGCGAGCCACATCGCCCTGCAGATCGAATGGCCGATCGCGCGCGAGGTCCACCTTGCCCGACACGCTCGCGCGACTCTCGCCGAGCTTGACGGTCGCTTCGGCGATGCGGACCTGATCGCCTGCCACCTCGCCGCGCAGTCGCACGCTGCGGCCGGTGTCGTCGAGCGTCGTGTCGAGGCGGACCACGCCGTGCCGACGCGAGACGGAGACCGGGCCCGTGAAGCGCGATGCGACCAGCCTGCCCTGGATCGCTCGCAGGTCGAGCGCGCGGACCTCGCCTTCGAAACTCGACAGGTCCGCGACGTCACCGTGCGCGAAGACATCGCTGCCCTTGCCGGTGACCTTGCCTGCGGCACCGAGGTCGGCGGCGAGGCGTGACGCCACGATCGCGAGCGAGTCGCCCTGCAGGTCGGCGTCGAGCGACGCGACCGGAATGCGGTCGCGATCGACCGGCCCCGGCAGGCGATTGACCACCCGCAACGTGCCGGTGAACGGATGGGTTCCCCCGCCTCCGGCCACCGGCGCGCTCGACGGCGTGATGTTCGCCTCCACCGACAGATCGGCTTCCGGCAGGTCGGCCTTCCAGCGCTTCGGCGACACGCCGGCCACGTGCAGCTGCGCGTTGTCGATCGGCTGATCGCGGAATGGCAGCACCCTCGCTTCGGCGTGCCCCGTGACCGGTGTGCTGGCCGGATCGGACACGCTGAAGTCCGACGCGAGTCGCAGGTCGGTCAGGCGGCCGCCGATCACCAGCGGCGCGCTGTACGGAACGCTGAAGCCGTCGCCGTCGGCCTTGCCTTCGGCGAGCAATCGACCGTCGATCGCGAACGGTTTCGTCGCGGCGAGCGTCGCGCTGCCGGCCGCCTTGCCCCACGGCGTCGTGGCCGCGATCCGTTCGACGATCCAGCGCTTCGTGCCGAGCGCGGACTCGTAGCGACCGCGCAGGTCGGCATCCGCGATCGTCGTCGTCTTGCCGCCTTGCACGACGTCGATCGCGTCGAGGTGGACCGCGTCGAGCCGCAACGTGTCGAGCCGCAACGACGCCGGGAGCTCGAGCGTGTCCGGCTCGGTGGTCGGTTCGTCCGACTTCGCGATCGTCTCGATCGTCAGGCGCGACGCCCGCGCATCGTCGATCGTCAGGCGTCGCTGCAGCGGCGCGACCGCGTACCGAAGCGAGCCCTTCTCGAGCGTGATCACCTGCGTCTTCGAGCGGAACACCAGCCGCTCGAACGTCACGTGGTCGTAGAGCGACCCGCCGACGCCGGTGACCTGGAGCTGCCCCTTCATCGCCCTTTCCGCTTCGACGACGATCCGCTGCAATGTCGTCTCGCGACCGAGCAACCAGGCGCCCGCCGCGACGACGATGACGAGCAGCGCGACGAAGCCGGCGATCGACCACGCGGCGATGCGCGCAATGCGTCGGGACCGCGAACGCGGCGGCACGACGGCGTCGTCGACGACCGGATCCACGGACTGGTTCAAAACGTCGCCCCGAGCGAGAAGTGGATGCGCGTCGTGCCGTTGTCGATGCCGTGTGCGACGTCGAGGTCGAGAATGCCGACCGGGCTCCGCCAGCGCGCGCCGACGCCGGCGCCGACGACCGGCTTCAGGTCCGACAGGCGATTGCCCGCATTGCCCGCGTCGACGAAGGCCGCGACGCCCCATTGCGGAAAACGCGGAGCGAGCCAGTGGTCGACCTCGATCGCGCCGGTCGCGACGTAGCGTCCGCCGACGATCGCACCGGCCTGCTGCACGCCGAGGCTCTGGTAGCCATATCCCCGTACCGAGCCGTCGCCGCCCCCCCGGAACAGCAGCGTCGTCGGCAGCGACTCGGTGTCGGTCGCGGCCACGACGCCGAGTTCGCCGCGCACGATCAGCGTGTCGTTCGCCCCGATCGGCCGGTAGAGGAGAACCTTGCCGTACGCGCGCCCGAACGGCAGTCCGTTGGTCAGTCGCACGCCGGCACCGAGCTGCCCGGTCGCGATATAGCCGCTCGAAGGCGACAGCAGGTTGTCGGTGCGACGCAGCGTGACGCTGGTCGTGACGCCGAGTGTCGACGTCGAATTCCCAGGCACGCCATCGATGTCCTTCCGCTCGAACAGCAGGTCGATCGAGTTGAAGCGCTCGGTCGTCTCCGGGCCCCAGGCCTGCTTGCCCGTGATGCCGCCGCCTCGCGTGATCTGACCCTGGATGTTCTCGCGCTTGATGTTCGACGAGATCGAATAGGTGTCGCCCGAGGCGGTGGTCGGAAACAGCAGGTCGGTGCCGAGCGTCTGGTTGAGGCGATCGACCGACGCGGTGGTGCGCAACTGCTTCGCGCCGCCGAGGAAGTCGATGATGTTGTAGCCGAGCGAAGCGCGCGGGCCCGAGTTGGTCGTGAAGCCGAGGCCGACCGACAACGACTGCGCCTGGTTCTCGTCGACCGCCACCCGCAGCGGCAGCGTGACTTCGCGCGGCAACGGCGTGGCCGGGGCGTCGCTGGTCGCGGGGGTGATCGGCGTGCCGTCGGCGACCTTCGGCGCGACGAACGGCGAGCGCGGATCCGAGCCCGGATCGGCTTCCGCATCGATGCTGACCTCGACGCGCGAGAAGAAGCCGCTGTTGTTGAGCTTCTGCTGGAAGTCGAACACCTGCTGTTGCGAGTAGAGCTCGCCGGGCTTGATCGGCGTGAGGTTGCGGATCGTGTCCGGCGGATACCGCTTCAGCCCGGTGATCTGCAACGGGCCGAACCGCACCGCGGGACCGCTCGCGACGACGACGACCAGCTTCGCCTTCGATGTACGGACGTCCACCTGCGCCTCGCTCCTCGTCAGCGTCGCGAACGGATAGGTGCGGATCAGGAAGCCCTGCAGCAGCCGGCGCTTGTTGGCCTCCCAGTCGGCCTGGCGGAACACGTTGCCGGCCGCCAGCGTCCAGCCGTCGCGCAGTGCCTTCAGGTCGGGGAGCTGTCCCGCGGGTGCCTGCGTCACCGGACCGACGAACTGCAGGTCGAGCGCGTCGACGGTCGTCACGGCGTTCGGCACGATCCGGTAGCGCGCGGTCCAGCGATCGCCGTTCTGCTGGAGGTCGGCGTCCACGGTCGGCGTGTAGTACCCCTCGGTCGCGACGAGCCGTTCGATTTCTTCCTTGCCCTGGTCGAAGAGGCGCCGCAACTGGTCGGCGTCGATGCGGCCGCGACGCCCGTCCGCATCGCGCCAGCGGATCAGGCTGAGGTTGCTCTCGACGAGCGCCTTCAGATTGCCGGGCGCGTCGACGACGACGTCGTAGCGTGCTTCGTCGGCATGCGCGTGCACGGCGACGCAGAGCATCGCCGCGCCGGTGAGCGAGCCGATGGCGCCGGACGATTGCAAAGGCGACCCGAGCACGCTCAGCGACGAGCGCATCGAACGAAGGAACCCGATCATCGCGCGACCGTGCTGCGGCGGAACAGGCGCAAGACGTTCAGGCCTTCGCGCTCAACGGTGCGCTCAGGGGCGAATTCTCCGGAATGGCCGCGACCTCGAGCGAATGCAGGTCGCTGGTCGCTTCGCTGCCGACCGGGCGGATCGTGCGGCGCGGTGCGTACGCGGAGATCAGTGCGCAGGCGACCGACGAGAAGTAGGGGATGGCCTGCGTCGCGAGAATGCCGACCCACAGCAGGCTCTCGTACTGGATCGGCATCAACGCGATCACGCCGATCGCGGCGATGACGATGCCGATCAGCATCAGGCCTTCCTCGCGCACCGCGCCGACCCATGCGAGCGGACTGCGCTTCTTGCCGGTCTGCCAGCTCTTCGGCGTGACGACGAACGTACCGCGCTTCTGCACGAGGCCGGCGATGATGCCGCGGGCGATCGCGTGCGACAGCGCCATCGACGCGAGCGACGCGCCCACCACGTCACGCCAGCCGCACGGGACGCGGGCGCGATACAACGACGGGCCGAAGTACGCCTTCAGCACGAAGAAGCCGAGCACCGGGATCACGAACAGGTCGAGCGGCAGGCTGAAGTTCTCGGGGTTGAGCAGCATGCCGACCGTCCACGCCAGCGACGCGAGCGTGAAAAACAGGTGCAGCGCGTCGGCGAACCACGAGAACCAGCCGGTGAGGAAGTGGAAGCGCTGCCCGCCCGTGAGCCCGCGCGGCCGAAGGAACGACGCTGCTGACCCGACCGGTTGCCTGTCCTGCCGGCCCCACAGCCAGTTCCAGCGGCGCTTCAGGATCTGCATCGCGCCGAACGCCCAGCGGTAGCGCTGCGACTTGTAGCCGCTGAAGTTCGACGGCGTGAGGCCGCGCCCGAGCACCTCGTCGATGTAGCGCGTCTCCCAGCCCGCGTTCATGAGGCGCAGTCCGAGCTCGGCGTCCTCGCAGATGCACCACTCGGACCAGCCGCCGGTATCGACCAGCGCGTGCTTCCTGACCAGCGTCATCGTGCCGTGCTGGATGATCGCGTCGCGCTCGTTGCGATGATGCATCCCGATGCGGAAGAAGCCGTCGTACTCCCAGCTCGCCATCCGCTGGAACGCGTTGTGCTGCCAGTCGCGATGCGCCTGCGGACACTGGACCACGGCCACCCGCGGGACATCGAAGTGCGCGACCGTGATCTTCAGCCAGTCGGGGTCGACCACGTAGTCCGCGTCCACGACGCCGACGATCTCGGCACGCGGATCGGTCTCGCGCAAACCGAAGTTGAGCGCGCCGGCCTTGAAGCCCGGCCAGTTGTCGAGGTGGAAGAAACGGAAGCGGGGTCGGTCACCGCTGCCGATCGGTCCACCGTCGTCGTGTTCGTTGAGCCGCTCGACGTAGCGCTCGACCGGCTTCCACACGTCCTCGTTCTTCGTGTTGTTGTCGAGGATCAGCACCTCGAAGTTGCGATAGTCCATGCGCGCCAGGCTGGCGAGGGTCTGGATCACCATCTCGGGCGGCTCGTTGTGGCACGGCAGGTGGATCGACACGAACGGCAGGGCCGCGTCGAGCGCCGGCCGCTCGGGGCGGAAATGGCGCTGCCAGTGCTTCTGCCAGACGACCTCGGTGAACTCGAACGCGTTGGCGAGCAGGATCATCAGCATCGCGGCGAGCGCGGGCAGCAGCAGCCCGAGCATCGTCCAGTCGAGCTTGTTCAGATAGAACTCGAACGGCAGCGTCACGAGCCAGACGACCAGCGTCATCGCGGCCTGGATCACGACGCCGAAGAAGAGACGCCCGCCGACGCGAAAGCGCGCGAACGCGATGCAGAACGCGATGATCGGGAACAGCGCGAGGATCGATGCGACGATGGCCTTCCGCGGCCAGGCCGGGTCGGAGACGACCGGCCCGTCGAACGTGAACTTCGGCTGGCGGTCGGCGTTGAAGATGCCCCAGTACGCACCGGTGCGACCTTCGTTGACGCGCTTCCACGGCTGGTCGATCGCCTCCATCAGGTAGTAGTCGAGGTTGCGCCGCTTCGCCATCGGCAAAAAGGCGCGGATGAACTGGGCCTCGTCGGTGACCGACGCGGTGGAATAGACGATCGGATCGTTCGGCTGCTCGAGGTTCTTCAGCGGCACGCGGCTGCCGCCGGACGGCCAGCCCACTTCGCCGACCACGATCTTCTTGTTCGGGTACTCGCGTCGCATCGCGTCGTAACGCTTCTCGACGTGATCGACGGCGCCCTCGCGCGGCACGCCTTCCCAGTACGGCAGCAGGTGGACCGTGATGAAGTCGACGTGACGGGCGATCTCGTGCATCTGCTTCAGCTTCTCGCGATCGGTCGTCAGCCAGATGTCCCACGACTCGGCGGTGGAGACGGGTACGCGAACGCGCCGCTTGACGATGTCGATGTAACTGAGCAACTCCTTCGGTGTCAGGTCACCCCGCAGCAGCGTCTCGTTGCCGACCATGACGCGTTCGACATTGCTGTTGGCGTTCGCCTGCTCGATCAGGAACTTGATCTGCTCGTCGTTGCGGCTCTTGCTGCGGTCGAGCCAGGCCCCGGCGGTCACCGTGATGCCGTACTTGCGGGCGAGTTCGGGGACCTCGAACGAATCCTTGGCGCTATAGGTTCGCAGACGGCTGGTGTACTTCGACAGCATCGCGATGTCTTCCTCGAGCTCCGGAGCCGTCGGATAGATGCTGTCTGCGCCTTCGGGTGACTGTCCCGGCCGAAAACCGTTGTAGGCGAAGCCACCGACCGGCTCGGTCCACGGCGCCGACACCGGCGGACGGTTCATCCACGACCAGAACGACCAGTTGGCCGCGGCGATCACGGCGGCGAGCAACACCGCCGACAGGACGCTGCCCCACGACATGCGGCGCGCTCGATCGCCGACCGGCGTCTCGACCGCGCGGCCGTCCTGCTCGGTCGTGTGTGCCTTCGCGCCGGTAGCGCCCGACGGTCCGTGATGGGGTTCGATGCTCAATGACGAAGTCCTGGGTACTGCCTGGCGACGGGCCGGACCGGAGCCCGAAGTCTCGGATGCACAGCGGCGTCGCAAGATGGAGACGGCATGATCGGACTACCGCCCCGCGAGCGGGCTGCATGTTATCGCACCGATGCGTCCGTCAACGCCCGACGGGTTGCACGCGATGACAGGCCTGCGTCGGCTCGCACGGGCGCCCGAAAACCGGCGCGGTCGCGGCGCGAAGGGCCCGTTTCCCAGAGCGGGACTGGAGTATTCTCTCCATCCGCCCGCCGGAGCGCTCGCGCCCCGCAGATCGTTCGCGGCCAGGATGCAACATCTATGACGGTACCTTCTTCAGCTCGAAGCGCTTCGGCACCGTCCGCGGATCCCGCGGCGACGCTCTGCTTCGGCCCCTATCGCACCATCGAGAAGGTCGGGGCGGGGGCAACGGCCGTCGTCTACCGCGCCGTCCACACCGGCACCAACCAGATGGTCGCGTTGAAGGTGATCCTGTTCAATCAGGCCAACGCCAAGCTCAGCAGACGCTTGAAGAAACTTTTCGCGACCGAAGCGGCGCTCGCGATGAAGGTCAAGCACCCGAACATCGTGTCGATCTTCGAAGCGGACATCGAAGAGAAGTTCGCCTACATCGCGATGGAGTTCGTCAGCGGCGTCGCGCTTCGGGAGCACTGCAGCTTCGACAAGCTGCTGCCCCCGCATCGCGTCGTCGAGATCATGTTCAAGTGCGCGATGGCGCTCGACTTCTCTGCGCGGATGGGCGTCGTGCATCGCGACATCAAGCCCGACAACATCATGCTCGGCAGCGACGACGTCGTGAAGATCACCGACTTCGGGCTCGCGCTCGACATGAAGAAGAAGAGCGACGCCGACTCCACCTTCATCATGGGCGTGGGGTCGCCCGCTTACATGTCGCCCGAGCAGATCAAGGACTATCCGTTGAACGGGCAGACCGACCTGTATTCGCTCGGCACCGTGATGTTCGAACTCTTGACGGGGCGTCAGCCGTTCCGCGCGAAGAACCGCGCATCGTTGATGTACAAGATCATCAACATGGACGCCGAGCCCGTCAGCACGCTCAATCCCTCGGTGCCCGACACGCTCGATCCGATCGTCAAGCGCACGCTCGAGAAGGACCTGTACACGCGCTACCGCACCGGCGCGCAGTTCGCGCAGGACCTGTCGTCGGCCAAGTTCCAGATCCTCGACGACGCCGACTCGGTGCGCCTGACGCGACGCTTCAAGGTGTTGCGGCAGAACTCGGCGTTCACCGACTTCGAGAACGACGAGATCTGGGAAATCCTGCGCATCTCGCACTGGCGCGTCGTCCACGAGTCGCGACCCCTGATGATCGAGGGCGAGGAAGGCGGCAACTTCGGCGTGATCATCGAAGGCGAGGTCGAAGCTTCGCTGAAAGGGCGGCAACTCGCGGTCTACGGTCCGGGCCAGGTGATCGGCGAGCTCGCGTTCCTCGCGCCCGAACGCGCGCGCCGCAACGCGACCGTGATCGCGATGGTCGACACCATCTATCTCGAGGTCAACGCGGCGGCCTACGCGCTCGCGAGCGAGGAGTGCCAGTACAACTTCAAGGCGCTCGTCGTCAACACGCTGATGCGACGCACCGAGGAAGCCAACGACAAGCTGATCGCGAACGCCCCGAACGCGCGCACCAGCCTGCGCGACGATAGCGAATTCGGCTTTGGGCTCGTGCCGCTCGGGCACGAACTCGGGTCGGCCGACGACTCGCCGCAGGTCGCGTCGGCCTACACTACGCGCGCCGGGGTGCTGCAGTCGGGCGGCCGATCCACGGCACCGTCGTCGCACCAGGCCGCCCCGCGTCCCAACGGCGAGCAGCCGGCGTCGATGACCAACATCCTGTTCTCGTCGGACGGCGGCGTACGCGTCGTCGAGGACGGCAAGACGAAGTTCGGCGGTACCGACGCGCAACGCAACGAGCGCTGATACATCTCGTTTGCATGGCGCGCGGTCTCTCGGGTAAAAGAACGGACGAGAGCGGCCTCGCCGCGCGACCCTCCGTCCTTCGAGAGAACCATGACCGACGCCTCCACCGCACCGCTGGCACGGACCGTGTTGCACGCGCTGCACGTCGAACTCGGCGCGCGCATGGTGCCGTTCGCGGGTTACGACATGCCGGTCCAGTACCCGGCCGGCGTGCTGCAGGAACATCTGCACGTGCGGTCGAAGGCCGGCCTCTTCGACGTGTCCCACATGGGGCAACTGAAGCTGATCGGACGGTCCGCGATCAGCGGACTCGAAACGCTGGTGCCGATGGACATCGCCGGCCTCGCACGCGACCAGCAGCGTTACGCGCTCTTCACCGACGACACCGGCGGCATCCTCGACGACCTGATGGTCACGCGTCGTGCCGATCACCTGTTCGTCGTCGTCAACGCGTCGTGCAAGGTGCAGGACACCGCGCATCTGCGCGCCGAGCTCGGTGGCCCGGGCGGCCCGGGGTGCGACGTGGTGGAACTCGACGATCACGCGCTCCTGGCGTTGCAGGGGCCCGAAGCGGTCACCGTCATGTCGCGTCTCTGTCCCGACGTCGACTTCGCCGGCTGGACGTTCATGACGGCGCGCGACGTCGTGATCGGCGGCACGGCCTGCTTCGCCACGCGCTCCGGCTATACCGGCGAGGACGGCTTCGAGATCTCGATCGCGAACGAACACGCCGAGCGGCTCGCGCGGTTGCTGCTGCTTCAACCCGAAGTCGCGCCGATCGGCCTCGGCGCGCGCGACTCGCTGCGCCTCGAGGCAGGCCTGTGCCTCTACGGCCACGACATCGACACCGGGACCACCCCGGTCGAAGGCAGCCTGCTGTGGGCCATCTCGAAGGCACGCCGCGCCGATGGTGAACGACCGGGTGGCTTTCCGGGCGCACCGCGCATCCTCGCGCAGATTCCCCGCGGCAAGGACATTCCCGCAGCCGAGCCCGCGACGAAGAAGCGCGTCGGCCTGGTCGGCGCCGAACGCACGCCGGTCCGCGAAGGCAGCGTGCTCGTCGACGCAGCCGGCAACGCGATCGGTCACGTCACCAGCGGCACGTTCGGCCCGACCGTGCAGAAGGCCGTGGCGCTCGGCTACGTGCCGATCACGCACGCGGCGATCGGTACCGAGGTCGCGGCGATGGTCCGCGGCAAGTCGGTGAAGATGCACGTTGCCGCGACACCGTTCGTACCGAACCGGTACTACCGCGGCTAGATCCAGATCCCTTCAAACAAGGACACCCATGACCGCGCTGCACTACACCGAAGATCACGAATGGATTCGCGTCGAGGCCGACGGCACCGCCACGATCGGCATCACCGATCACGCGCAGGACGCGCTCGGCGACATCGTCTTCATCGAGATGCCCGAGGTCGGACGGCACCTCGCGAAGGGCGATGCGGCTTGTGTCGTCGAGTCGGTCAAGGCGGCCGCGGACGTGAAGGCCCCGATGGCCGGCACCGTGGTCGCGGTCAACGATGCCCTCCCCGACGACCCCGCCAAGGTCAACACCGATCCGATGAACGAAGGCTGGTTCATGCGCATCAAGCCCGACGAGGCGAGCGACATCGACGCGTTGATGGACGACGCCGCGTACAGCGCGCTGATCGCGTCCTGATTCGAGGGCCGGCATGAACACCGTCACCGATCCCGCGCTGGACGCACTGGTCGATTCCCGTCCCCACCAGAACCCGGCGACGCTCGTCGATCTCGAGCGCCGCGACGCGTTCGTCGCACGCCACATCGGGCCGTCGATCGATGACCAGGCGGCGATGCTCGACGCGCTCGGCTATGCATCGCGCGACGCGCTGATCGACGCGATCGTGCCCGCGTCGATCCGGCGGCCGGCCGACGGACCCGAGGCGATGGCGCTGCCCGACGCGCTGCCCGAGGACGAAGCGTTGCGGAAGCTCGCCGCGATCGGCGCACGGAACCAGGTCTTTCGCTCGTTCATCGGGCAGGGGTACCACGGCACGATCACGCCCGGCGTGATCCAGCGCAACGTGCTCGAGAACCCGGCCTGGTACACGGCCTACACGCCGTACCAGCCCGAGATCTCGCAGGGCCGGCTCGAAGCCATCATCAATTTCCAGACGATGGTGTCCGACCTGACCGCGATGGACATCGCGAACGCGTCGATGCTCGACGAGGCGACCGCGGCCGCCGAAGCGATGACGCTGTGCCAGCGGGTCGGCAAGAGCAAGTCCGTGCGCTTCTTCGTCGCCGACGACGTGTTGCCGCAGACGCTCGCCGTGATCCGTACCCGTGCCGAGCCGCTCGGCATCGAGATCGTGGTCGACGCGCCGTGCTCGGCGGCGTCGCACGACGCGTTCGCCGTACTGCTCCAGTACCCCGGCGTCCACGGCCATCTGCTCGACCACGAATCGGTCGTGAAGGCGGTCCATGCGAACGGCGGTCTGGTCGTCATCGCCGCCGACCTGCTCGCGCTGACGCTGCTGAAGCCGCCCGGCGAGTGGGGCGCCGATGTCGTCGTCGGCACGAGCCAGCGCTTCGGCGTGCCGATGGGGTTCGGCGGTCCGCATGCCGGCTACCTCGCGACACGCGATGCGTTCAAGCGCAGCATGCCCGGCCGCCTCGTCGGCGTC
>CAXTPX010000016.1:0-12346 GCA_964246005.1 uncultured Burkholderiaceae bacterium
GCAGCAGGCGCACGGCGAGCAACGCGAGGCCGGTCATCAGCGGAATGGACGACAGCGCGATCAATGCCGGCAGCGTGAACCAGCGGTCCCGCACCGCCTCGCTGATCCAGGGCGTCGCCATCGAGATCAGCACCAGGCCGCCGACCATCGGAAACCATGCCGCTCGTGCCCACCCGATGGCCTTCTCCTGGATCGCGCCTTCGGTCTTCATCACGAGCCAGGTCGCCCCCATCATCACGTACGCCATCGGCAACGCCACGGCGATCGCTGCCGCGAAGACGGGGTAGTTCCACCCGGTGCCGAAGCCGCTGACGAAACGTCCCAGCATCCAGCCCTGCGCGACCGACGCCACGAACGACCCGACGATGAAGAGGCGGTTCCAGGTGCGCTTGTGGACGTCGCGCGCCTTGACCCGGAAGTCGAACGCCACACCCCGCAGCGCCAGTCCGACCAGCATCAGCGCGATCGGCAGATACAGTTCGCCGGAGACGATCGTGTTCGCTTTGGGGAACGCGATCAGCAGCAAGCCGATCCCGAGCACGAGCCAGGTTTCGTTGGCGTCCCAAAAAGGACCGATCGATGCGACCACCATGTCCTTCTCGTCATCGGTCGCGAAGGGCATCAGCATGCCGACGCCGAGGTCGTAGCCGTCGCCGATGACGTAGAGCAGCATCGCCAGCCCGAGCAGACCCATGAAGAGGACCGGCAGTGCCGTGTCGAAGCTCGTGATCGCCATTCAGGTGCCTTGTGGAAGCGGCATCGCCGGAGACGTGCCACCCGGAGGCGTCTGGCGTTCGTCGCGCTTCGTCTCGTCGATGACCGCATCCGGCTTGCCGGCCATGTAACGCAGCACACCGACATACGCGGCGAGCAGCGCGATGTAAAGACACAGGTACATCGCGAGCGTCGCTGCGATCATGGTCGGCGGCACCTTCGATGCGACCTCCGCGGTGCGCAACAGCCCATAGACGATGAACGGTTGTCTGCCGATCTCGGTGGTCCACCAGCCCGCGACCGTCGCGATCCATCCGGAGAACGTCATGCCCGCGAGCAGCCACAGGAACGCACGCGGCATGTCGGCCGGCTGCCATCCGGCACGACGGTAGGCCCACAGCGAGACCCAGCTCGTCATCAGCATCAGCATCCCCATACCGACCATCGTGCGGAACGCGAAGAACACGGGCAGCGACGGCGGATGACGATCGGGAAAGCTGTTCATGCCCTTGATGCCGCCGTCCCACCGGTGCGTGAGGATCAGGCTGCCGAGATGCGGAACGGCGACCTCGAAATGGTTGCGGTGCTCGGTTGCGTCAGGGACGGCGAACAGCAGCAACGGCACCGGCGCCGCGTCGTCCCAGACCCCTTCGATCGCGGCGATCTTCTGCGGTTGATGCTCGAGCGTGTTCAACCCATGACGGTCCCCGACGAAGATCTGGATCGGGATCGCGATCGCCGCGACGGTCAGCGCGTAGCGCAGCACCTGCGGCGCGGAGCGGCGAGCGACGCCCTTCATGACCTGCCACGCCGAGAGCCCCGCGAGCAGGAAGGCCGACGTCAGTGTCGACGCCAGCAACATGTGGGTCAGGCGATACGGAAACGACGGATTGAAGATCACGTCGATCCAGTTCTTCGGATGGAACACGCCGTCGACGATCTCGTAGCCGGCCGGCGTCTGCATCCACGAGTTGAGTGCGAGGATCCAGAACGTCGACAGCGTGGTCCCGAACGCGACGAGGAAGGTCGAGCCGAAATGCACCTTCTCGCTGACGCGGCCATGGCCGAACAGCATGACCCCGAGGAAGCCCGCTTCGAGGAAGAACGCGGTGAGCACCTCGTAGCCGAGCAACGGCCCGGCGATGTTGCCGGCCCTCTCCATGAAGCCGGGCCAGTTGGTGCCGAACTGGAAGCTCATCGTGATGCCGGACACGACGCCCATCGCGAACGTGATCGCGAAGACCTTCGTAAAGAAGCGATACGCGTCGAGCCATCCCTGCGCCGCCATCGAGCCGTAGCGCTTCTGCCCGACCAACCAGCGCCAGCGGAAGAACAGCAGGCTCCAGGCGAGCCCGATGCTCAACGTCGGGAAGAGGATATGGAACGTGATGTTGGCCGCGAACTGGATGCGGGCGAGAACGACCGGATCCATGACGATCAGCCGACCGACGGATCGTGCGACGTCGTCGCATCACGGTCGCGCGATGGTCCGGCCGACGCGATGTTGTAGACCGCGTCGCCCTTGTAGGGCGTTCGCGGCGCCTGTCCGGTGCCGGGCGCCGACGCACAGCCGACGAGGCTGATGGCCAGCGCGCAGACCAGGACGCGGGCAACGCATGTCGATCGGTCGAGCTCGTCTCGAGAAACCATGATGGGTGCGCTCCATGACGTGGCCTTGCGGGCCGGTAGTGCGATGCGCCAGCCGGCGACATCGTCGTTGTCGTCGACCTTCGACGGGTGATCCGTGCGCGTCAGAGCAGGCTGTCGGAAATGAACGGCGCAAACAGGAATGCCTTGACGCGGGTGCCGAAGTCGACCTCAGGCTCGTCGTCGTAGACCACGTTGCTCCCGCCGTCGACCTCGACCCATTGCACGTGATGGTCGGACGCGGCGAGGCGCAGATGAAAGGCACCCGTGGCGCGAATCCCGTCGGCCAGCCGCGTCACTTCGGCGGCCAGTTCCGGCGACTCGACGAGCATGCCGATCTCCGTGTTCTCGCGCGACGATCGCAGGTCCATGTTCATCGAACCGACGAAGGTCGTGGTGCCGTCGATGACGACGAGCTTCGCGTGCGATCGGCCGATCGACGTCCCGAGCAGCGGTCCGACCTGCTCGCTGGTCTGCAATGCCTTCGAGCTGATCTCGTAGATCTCGACGCCCATCTCGAGCAGCCGCTTCCGATAGCGTGCGTAGGCGATGCTGGCGTACGGCTCGTCGTTGGCCGCGAGCGAGTTCGTGATCAGCGTGACGGTGACGCCGCGCGCACGAATCCCTTCGAGCACGTCGATGGCGGCGGGACTCGGGACGAAGTAAGGCGACGCGAGCAACAGGTGGCTCTTCGCGGACTGCAGCGCGACCAGCACCCGCGACGTGACGGTCGTCTCGTCGCTTCCGCGTTCGCTGCGACCCGACACCTTCTCCGGATCGTCGGCGAAGACGTCGACCGGACCTTCGAACATGCGCAGCTTCCCGTCGCGGAGATCGTTGCTGACCGGGTCGAACCCGAACGCGTCCTTCATTCGCGGCGACAGCGGCGGGAAGGCCGGCTCTGCGCTGCTCGTCTCTTGCTCGAAGCGGGCCTGGAGCGACGCGATGTCGTCGTGCAGGGGCGAGATCTGCGTCAGTGCATAAACGCGCGGACTGTTCCAGTAGCCGTCGAAGAGCGCCTCCATGCGCGTCACGACGGGACCGGCGACGAGCAGGTCGAAGTCGATGAAGTTGCCTTCGCGACTGTGGAAGAAATACTCGTCCGCCATGTTGCGTCCGCCCGCGACCGCCAGCGCCCCGTCGGCGATGAAGAGCTTGTTGTGCATGCGGTGGTTGACCCGCGCAAGGTCCAGCAGCGAGAACGCCCAGCGCGTCGCATCGAACGAGCGTCCTGCAGGGAACGGGTTGAAGAGGCGGATCTCGACGTTCGGGTACGCGGCCATCGCCTTCAGCAACTCCTCGCTCCGCGCCGTGTAGAGGTCGTCGACGAGGATGCGCACGCGGACACCGCGCGTCGCCGCGTCGCGGAGCGCGCGCAGCAGGGTTCGCCCGGTGGAATCGTTTTGCAGCAGGTAGTACTGGACGTCCAGACTGCGCTTCGCATTCGCGCAGAGCGACAGCCTCGCGTCCATCGAGTAGCGACTGAACGGCAACGGACGGAAGCCGGACAACGTTTGATCGGACCGGCTTCGCGCGGCGACGAGCCCCAGCCCGGCCTGCGGGTCGACCGCCATCGCAGCCGTCGCCTCGTTGTGACTCGGGTGCAACGACGCGCAGCCGGCCAGGAGCGAGACGGCCAACGCGACGCTTGACGCCACCTTCGCGCCCGACAGCCATCGATCGCTCGACGCGTCGTGGCTTGTGTCGACCCATTGCCCGAGGCCTCGAAGCGCACGGACGGCGTTCATCATCGCGGGCTCCGTCTGGCGCTGCGTCCGGTCTCGCGCAGGAACGCGGTGGCGAAGATCGCCAGCGCGATCACGCAGATCCAGAAGACGCCTGCGCCGTGGAAGCGCTCGAACGGCGTGGCACCCGTGTCGGCCCGTGCGAAGTGCCGGCGAACACCGGGCCGACGAGCGCGGAGATGCCGAAGTTGAGGAAGTTCAGGACGCCGGTCGCGCAGCCCTTCACCTCGTCCGGATTGGCTTCCTTGATGATCGAATAGGGAATCATCGCGGCGCCGGAACCGATCCCGAAGATCAGCAGCCCGACCATCGGCGACAGCAGCGTCGGCACGAAGGTGATCTGGATCGCCATCGTCAGCATGATCAGCGAGCCGGCGACGAGCACCGGCTTCCGCCTGCCGATGGTGTCGGCCGCCCAACCCATCAACGGGCAGCCGATTGCCCAGCCGAGCGGCACCATCGAGACGACGAGAACCGCGTGACCGTAGTCGAGTCGTTCGCCGGCGCCGAACAGCGTGACGCCCCACGTCATGTCGCCGATCACGGTCGGCGTGAACAACAGGCCCGCGATCAGGCCGCACAGGTACGACTGCGGGTTCGAGAACACGACCTTGTACGGACTCAGGAAGTCGGCGAACCGGAAGCGTCGACCGGCCTGCGCCGCATCGGGCGCCGGCGTGATGACGAGGAGACCGAAGGCGATGGCGATCGACAGGACACCGTACGTGATCCAGAAGCTCTGCCACGTCACGCCATCGGTGATCAGCGGGCCGAGCACGAACTGGCCCGCGGCCGCGCCGATCATCGCGACGCACTGCGTCGCGCCGATCGCCGTCGCGAGGACCTTCGACGGCAGACCGCGCGACGCGAGGTAAACCGCACCGGTGAACGCGAACGCGGACCCCGCACCCTGCAGGAGGCGGCCGACGTAGCCGGCCGCCGGCAGCTCGACGATGAATAGCAGGCACCCGACCGCCAGCACCGCCGCGCCACCGGAGACCACGTACTTCGCGCCCATGCGGTCGAGCATCGCGCCCGCGAGGAGACTGACCAGCGAATAGCTGTAGTAGTACGCGCCGAGGATCGAACCGAGGCCCACGACGGGCACCCCGAACGCCTGCGACAGCTGCGGGATCATCACCGCGGGCGACGAGCGAGCCGCGTACTCGACGACGTAGAAGAGCAGCGCCGCGAGCCATGCAGACGCGAAGCGCTTCGCCACGGAGGACGCGAACAGCGGCGCCGCCTTCGAACGGAGGGTGGGCGAGGTGACGGTCATGGCAGTTCCTTCGCTTTCGGGAAATCGAAGCACCTGGATCGTGGCTCAGCGCAACCAGTTGACCTTCGCCAGATCGACGAGCTCGCGGGCGCGTCCATCCATCACCGCCTTCATCATGAAGAGGCCGAACTTGTGCGCTTCGGCGACGTTGATCTCCGGCGGCATCACGAGCTCCTGACGTGCGCTGACGACGTCGATCAAGGCCGGACCGTCGTGGTGGAACGCCTCGACCAGCGCGTCCTTCAGGCGATGCGGATCCTCGACGCGGATGCCCTTGATGCCCATCGCCTCGGCCATCGCCGCGAAGTTCGGGTTCTGCAGCGCCACCCCGACGTCGAGGAAGCCGCCCGCCTTCATCTCGATCTCGACGAACCCCAGCGTGCCGTTGTCGAGCACGACCACCTTCACCGGCAGGCCCATCTGCTTGAGCGTGATGAAGTCGCCCATCATCATCGTGAAGCCGCCGTCGCCGGACATCGAGACGACCTGACGCTGCGGGAAGGCGGCCTGGGCACCGATCGCCTGCAGCATCGCGTTGGCCATCGAACCGTGGTTGAACGAACCGAGCAGCCGACGCTTGCCGTTCATCGCGAGGTAGCGTGCGGCCCACGCGGTCGGCGTCCCGACGTCGCATGTGAAGACGGCGTCGTCGTTCGCGACCTCGCTGACCATGCGGCTCACGAACTGCGGATGGATCACCTGGCTGCGCGGCGAGCTTTCGGCGAGGCCGTCGAGCTCGGTACGCGAATGCCGGTAGTGCGCCTGCGCCTTCTGGAGATGCGACGAGTCGGTCTTCTCGCCGACGAGCGGCAGCAGCGCGCGCAGCGTCTCGAGCGTGTCGCCGAGCACCCCGACCTCGAGCGGACAGCGATTGCCGAGCGCCTCGGGCCGGATGTCGATCTGCGCGATCCGCGCGTGCTTCGGATAGAACTGCCGATACGGAAAGTCGGTGCCGATCATCAGCAGCGCGTCGCACTCGTTCAACGCGAGGTACCCCGATGCGAAGCCGATGAAGCCGGTCATCCCGACGTCGTACGGGTTGTCGTACTCGACGAACTCCTTGCCGCGGAGCGGATGAACGATCGGTGACTTCAGCAGGCCCGCGAGCTGGATCATCTCGGCATGCGCGCCCTTGCAGCCGGCGCCGCACAGCAGCGTCACGCGCCTCGACTCGTTCAACAGGCGCGCGAGCTGTTCGACCGCCCCGGTGTCGGGGAGCACTTTCGGCGGCCGCGGCGCGAGCCAGCGCGGCACGACCGTCTTCGTTTCCTGCAGGGCCACGTCGCCGGGGATGACGACCACGGAGACTCCGCTCTTCGCAATTGCGACGCGGATCGCACGCTCGAGGACCTGGGGCAGCTGCGCCGGGCTCGAGACCAGCTCGACGTAATGGCTGCACTCCTTGAACAGGGTCTCCGGGTGGGTCGCTTGGAAGTAGTCGATGCCGACTTCCGTGCTGGGAATGTGCGCGGCGATCGCGAGCACCGGGACGCGATTGCGCTGGCAGTCGAAGAGACCGTTGATGAGATGGAGGTTGCCGGGGCCGCAGCTGCCCACGCAGACGGCCAGCTCGTCGGTAAGGTGCGCCTCCGCGCCCGCTGCGAACGCCGCCGCCTCCTCGTGACGGACGTGGATCCAGTCGATGCCGCCGTGTCGGCGCAACGAGTCCGTGAACGCGTTCAGCGAATCGCCAACGACGCCGTACACCCGCTGGACGCCGACCTGCGACAGCGCTTCGACGATGAAATCCGCAACGATCCTGGCCATCGGCTCACTCTCCCGGGGGTTGCAACAAGGCGGTCGGTCATTCCATGACGACGCGTTCGTGGAAGCAGCAGACGCGTCCCCGGGGGGCGGCTTCATCGATCGTGTCGTCGTGCGGTCGGCGGGTGTGGCCTGGCAGGCATCTTCGACGGCCGTCACCAGTCCCGTCTTCGGCGGGACGATCGACGCCCGACTCGATCCTTCGGCCAAGGTGCAGCGCGCGAGACGTCTCCTAGACTCGACGTCGCCCTGACGCACGACCCACGACGCCATGAAGCGATCGACGACCCCGCTATTCGCAGGACCACGAACGACCACCGTCGCGCCGACCTACGCCTTCAGCGCAGCGGAGCGCGCGGGCTTTCCCGGCTCTCCATTCGCACCGCTGATCGGCGCAGGGCGGAAGGCGCTCTATGCAATTGCGGCCTGCATCACCGGCGTGGGTTGCACGTTCGGCAATGCGCTGACGAACGTCAACGTCCCGACGATCGCGGGATCGCTCGGGCTGTACGTCGCCGAAGCGACGGCGTTGCCCGCGATCTACGTCGCGATGAACGCCGGTGCGAACCTCACGTTGATCCGGGCACGAACGCAGTTCGGGATCCCGCAGGTGACGCTGGCCTTCCAGGCGGCCTATGCGATCGCTGCCGTCCTCCAACTGATCGTCCCCGGCTTCGCATCCGCGGTCGTGATCCGCGCCGTCAACGGGATGTCGGCGGCATCGCTGATCACGCTGACGATCTACTACCTCGTGCAGGTGTTTCCCGGAATGCTTCGTCCCCTGGCACTGGTCATCGGGATCGGACTGACCCAGCTCGGCCCACCGCTCGCGCGGGTCATCCCGGTCGAGCTGCTCTCCTTCGGACACTGGCACGGCCTGCACCTGTTCGAACTGGCGCTCGCATTGACGTTGATCACCGTGGTGTCGGCCGTGCGTCTGCCGCCGAGCGAACGCAGCCGGGCGTTCGAGTGGCTCGATGGGCTGACGATCGGGCTTCTCGTGCCGGGCCTGTTGCTCGTCTGCCAGGTGATCGGCCAGGGGCGCGTACGCTGGTGGACCGACACGGACTGGCTCGGCTGGGCACTCGCGACGGCGATTCCGCTCTTCGTCGCCGCGTTGCTGGTCGAGTCGCGGCGCACACGGCCACTGATTCACCTGAGCTGGCTCGGTTCGTTGACGATGCTGCGGTTCGCGGCCGTCGCGGCGCTCGTGAGAGTCGCGCTGGCCGAGCAGACCTATGGGTCGGTCGGCCTCCTGACGAGCGGAGGGCTCACCAACGACCAGCTGCGAACGCTCTTCGGATGCGTCGTGGTCGCGATGATCGCCGGCATCGCGGTCGCGGCGCTGACGTTGTCGGTGCGCCGTCTCGCGTGGCAGGTCCTCGTTGCCGCGCTGATCATCGCGTTCGGCGCGTGGCTCGATACCTCGTCCAGCAACCTGACCAGGGCGCCCCAGCTGCTCGCGAGCCAGATGCTGATCGGCTTCGGCACGACCCTGTTCGTCGGCCCCGCCCTCGTCTACGGCTTCCTGCAGATGGTCCGTCGCGGCGGAGCGGACTTCCTCGTCTCCTTCGTCGTGCTCTTCAGCATCTCGCAGAACGTCGGAGGACTCGTCGGTTCGGCCCTGCTCGGCACGTTCCAGACGATCGCGACGCGCGCGCACGCCGGTGCGCTTTCGGAACATCTCGTCGCGAGCGATCCCGACGTGGCGACGCGGCTCGGGGCCGGCGCTGCCGGCGTCGCCGGCGTGGTGCCGGGCGCGAGCGCACGGGCGGTGCAGGGAGCGGCGCTGCTGTCGCAGTCGTTGACCCGGGAAGCCAGCGTGCTCGCCTACAACGATACCTTCCGGCTGGTGATGATGATCGCCCTGGGCACGGCCGCCATCGTCGGCATCGCCCTCGCGCTCCGTCCCCCGACGCCGACGGAGCGACCGACATGAACGACGTCGCCTCGCCGACGCTGGTCCGGCCCATCGATGCGCCGTCCCCGGCGGTCGCGGCGGCGCCCGCGGTCTGGACGCCCGAACGGAGGCGCGCGGGCGTCATCGCGTCGATCGCGGCCATCGCGATCGCGGCGGTGCTGACGACGCTCGCCGCATGGGACCTTCCGCCCTTCCGGGGTTCGGACGAGGCCACCGACAACGCGTACGTCCGGGGCCGCACCACGGCGATCGCGCCGCAGGTCAGCGGCTACGTCACCGAGGTCATGGTGCGCGACTATCAGCCGGTCGCCGCCGGCGATGTGCTCGTGAGGATCGACGACCGCATCTACCGCGCGAGGCTCGAGCAGGCGCAGGCGAACGTCGATGCCGCGATCGCCAACCTCGACAACAGCGCCCAGTCCCGCGCCGCGCGGATCGCCACGCTGCAGAGCCAGGTGGCCGGGCTGGCCAACGCCCGCGCCCAGCTGTCGCGGGCAGAGTCCGACATGACGCGCGCCGAGCAACTCGGTGGCGACGGGTCGATCTCGATCCGCGCGAAGGACCAGACGGTCGCGGCGCTGCGCCAGGCCGAGGCGCAGGTGCGGCAGGCCGTCGCGAGCAACGAGATCGCGCGCCAGGACATCCGCACGGTGGAGGTCGGCCGCAGCGTGCTGCAGGCGCAGGTCGAGTCGGCGCGGGCGCTGCTGCACAGCGCGGCGATCGATCTCGAGCACACCGTCATCCGCGCGCCGGAGACCGGGCAGCTCGGCGAGATCGGCGCGCGGGTCGGCGTGTACGTGACGAACGGAACGCAGTTGATGGCACTCGTTCCCGGCGACCGCTGGATCATCGCCAACTACAAGGAGTCGCAGACCAGTGCGATGGCGCCGGGCCAACGTGCGACCTTCACCGTCGACGCGCTGAAGGACGCCCGCTTCAACGGGACGGTGGAGCTGCTGTCGCCGGCGGCCGGGTCCGAGTTCGCCGTGCTGAAGCCCGACAACGCGACCGGCAACTTCGTGAAGGTGCCGCAACGCATCGGGGTCCGCATCGCCGTCGATCCCGGCCAGGAACTCGTGGACCGGCTGCGTCCCGGCATGTCGGTGGAGGTCCGCGTGCACACCACATCCGGACGATCGTGAGGCGGGGTCCTCCGTGGCTCGTGTTGCTCTGTCTCGCCGGCTGCGTGGGACCGAAGCCCCCGATACCGGAAGCAGCGACCGTGCTCCCGCCGGCGTCATGGCGAGGCGCCGTCGCCACGAGGCCGTTCCTATCCGTGGAATGGTGGAACCGCTTCGAGGACCCGGCGCTCAGTGCGGCCGTCACCCGCGCACTCGACCGCAACGACGATGTCGCGATCGCCGCCCTGCGCGTCGAGGAGGCACGCGCGCAGTTCCGGCTCGCGTGCGGACAGCAGTTGCCGGGCGTCGATCTGGTCGTCACGGGCGGACGGCAGCGGGACGTCAGCCCGTTCGGCACGCCGGAGCTGCAGACGGCCGGTGAAGGCGAACTCGCCATCGCCTACGACCTCGATCTCTTCGGTCGCCTGGCGTCGGCCAGCGCCGCGGCGCGCGCGGTGCTGCTCTCGACGCAGGCGGCGCGCGACAACGTCCGACTGGCCGTCGCCGCGTCGACGGCCAGCGCCTACGTCGCGCTGCGCGCGCTGGACGCCCGGCTCGACGTCCTGCAGAACACGTTAAAGGCGCGTCGCGAGTCGCTGGCTTACGCGCGACGCCGGGTCGACGCGGGGTATGCGCCAGAGCTCGATCTCGCGCAGGCCGAGAGCGAGTATCACGGGACCGAGCAGTCGATCCCGGCCCTGCAACTGGCGATCGCGCGGCAGGAGAACGGCCTCTCCATCCTGTTCGGCGAGAGTCCGGGCGAGATCGTCCGCGGCAACGCGATCACGGCGATCGCGTTGCCGCCGGTTCCGACGTCGATCCCGGTCGACCTCCTGCGCCGACGGCCGGACATCGCAGCGGCCGAGCAACAGATCGTCGCGGCCGACCATTCGCTCGACTCCGCTCGCGCCGCGTTCATGCCGGACCTCCGGTTGAGCGTGTCGGGCGCCTGGGTCGCGTCGACGCTGCTCGTGGATCCCATCCGCCTCTTCTCGATCGGCGGCAGCGTGCTGGCGCCGCTGTTCGAGGGCGGGCGCCTGCGGGCGCAGGCGGACTTCGCCGCCGCGAGGCGCGACGAGGCGGCCTACGCCTATCGCAGGACGGCGCTCAATGCGTTCCGGGAGGTCGAGGATGCGCTGGCGGCGGTCGACCGCGACGCAGTGCAGGAAGAGGCGCTGGACGCCCAGAGAGCGTCACTCGTTCGCGCGTTGACGCTCGCGACCAATCGTTACCGTGCCGGTTACTCGACCTATCTCGAGCAGCTCGACGCCCAGCGCGCCCTGCTCGGTGCCCAACTGTCGGTCGTGCAGGCGCGTGCCGATCGCCTCACGGCGACCGTGACCCTGTTCCAGGCGATGGGAGGCGGCTGGTCATCCGTGGAGGCCGATCACTCGCGACTCGAATGAGCGATCTCGAAGCTCTCGACGTCGGGGATCTGCGGAACCTGCTCGGCGACCAGCGGGACGATGCTGGTACGAACCAGTGAGCTGGCCATCAGCGTGCACTGGAACTCGAACCGCTCCCCGTCGTAGGAGATCGACAGCCGATCGGGTGGCATGGAGAGGCCGCGCTCCCTGAGAAATGCGCGGACCCGGTCGGGATGGGGTCGGTGACCTCGTCGGTAGCGGATCGTGACGACGAGCGTCGCGCGGCTGGGCAGGCGCCGTTCGACTTTCGGCAGCCAGGCCATGCAGGCGATGAACAACACGGTGACGCTGATCGCCGCGATATAGAAGCCGATCCCCACGAGGATCCCGATCGCCGACGAACCCCAGATCGACGCGGCGGTCGTCAGTCCCCGGACGTTGTTGCCCGTGTTGATCAGGATGCCGGCGCCGAGAAACCCGATGCCGGTCAGGATGCTGCCGATGACCCGGGTGGGATCGCCTGCCTCGGTCGGTCCGACGTGCCAGTACCAGAGCGCCGGATAGCCGGCGACGAGCGTCACGGCGCACGACGTGAGACTGACGAGGCAATACACCTGCGTGCCCGCGACGCGGCCGTTGAAATAGCGTTCGTAGCCGACAGCCCATCCGAGCACCATCGCGGCGACGATGTGCGCTGCCATCACGATGCCGATGGGAAGCGTCGCACCGGTCATGGTGCCTGGCGACCGATCACGGCGGCGGGGAAAGCGTCGCCGGGCGATGCGTCA
>CAXTPX010000017.1:0-12305 GCA_964246005.1 uncultured Burkholderiaceae bacterium
GCCGCGTACGTCGACGGGCGCCTCGCCGAACTCGCGAAGAGCGAGGATCTCGCGCGCTACGTGTTGTAGTCGGAGGGGCGAGGACGGCGCGTCCAGCTTCGTCGTTCCCGCGCAGGCGGGAACGACCGCTTTATCGCGCCAGCGCCACGAGGTAATCCAAACCCGCGATCGCGCGGCTGCCGTACCACGACAGCATCTCCCCATCGACGAGTCGCACGCTCGGTCCCGTCGCCTGCAGCGATGCGACGTGGCTCGCATCGAAGCGGTACGGCTCGGTCGACAGCAGGATCGTGTCGACCCGTGCCGCCGCGCGCGACAGGTCGATCGCCGGGTAACGCGTCGACGACGCGACGCTTTCATCACGCACCTCGTCGACGTCGATCTGCCGCCAGTCGATCAGTGCCAGCATCGCGGCGATGTACGTGTCGCGCGCGATCGTCATCCACGGGTCCTTCCAGATCAGATAGAGGACGCGACGTGGCGACCAGCGAGCTTCGTCGCGCGCTCGATCGAGTGCGTTCCATGCTTCTTCGAATCGCGCACACAAGCGTTCGGCCTCGCTCTCGCAAGCGAACACGTGACCGAACAGGCGATACAGCGCGAGGTTGTCGCGCGGCACCAGCGGATGCGTCACGAGCACGTGCGGCACGAACGCGGCCAGCGCCTCCGCGTCCGGTCGCTCGTTCTCGTCGACATTGACGACCACGTGCGTCGGCGCAAGCCTGCGGATCTTCGCGACGTTGACGCTCTTGGTCCCGCCGACCTTCGCGATGCGTTCGACCACGTCGGCCGGATGGATGCAGAAGCCGGTGCGGCCGACGATCACGTCGGCGAGGCCGAGGTCGATCAGCAACTCGGTCAGCGACGGAACCAGCGAGACGATGCGCAGCGTGGACCGATCGTCGCAACGACGATGCGGCGTGCCCTTCGCATCGACCACCGGCTCATCCATTCTTCAAGCGCGGCTTGCGACCCCGGCCCGCGAGCGCAGCGTCGAAGACGGCGTTCGGCATGATCTTCAGGAGCCGCGCGGCCCACGCCATCTGCCACGGAATGACCGCGTAGGCCCGCCCGCTTGCGATCACGCGAACGGCGCGTTCGGCGAAGTCGTCGACCGGCATCAGGAACGGCATCGGATACGGATTGCCGACCGTCATCGGCGTGTCGATGAAGCCGGGCGCGATCGTCACGACACGGATCGGCGTGCCGCGCAGTTCGATCCGCAGGCTTTCGGCATACGCGATCACGGCGGCCTTCGACGCGCTGTACGCGCCGGCGCCCGGCAGGCCACGGATACCGGCGACGCTCGCGATGACGACCAGCGTACCGACCTCGTGCGTGCCCTTCATCGCATTCAGGAATGCGCCGAAGGTGGCGACCGTCGCGATCAGGTTCGTGTCGACGATGCGCTCGAACGCTGCGAGGTCGTCCGGGTCGGCGGTATCGGTGCCACCGGAGATGCCGGCGTTCGCGACGACGATGTCCGGCACGCCCCACGCGTCGATGCAGCGGCGCGCCACATCGCGAAGCGCGAGCGCATCGGTCACGTCGACCGCCTCGCAGCGATGGCGCCCCGGATGCGGCAATGCGCGTCGCACGGCCTCGAGCGCATCGAGGCGGCGCGAGACCAGCATGCATTCGTCGCCGCGCGTCGCATACGCCTTCGCCAGCGCGGCGCCGATGCCGCTCGACGCGCCGGTGATGAAGACCTTCATCGGTCGCGTCGCGCGGTGCGCCCTTTGCGCGACCTGCCTACTTCTCGTTCTGCACGCGCGTCAGGAAGAGATCGGCATTGCCGATCGAGCGGGCCTGGATGTTGAGCAGGTACTTGCCGCCGACCGCCAGCATCGGCACGCCGGTCACGCCGTAGGCCTGCGCGATCTGGTTCGCCCGGTTGACCTTGGCCTGCACCGTGAAAGAGTTCAGCGTATCGATGAACTTCTTCCGGTCGATGCCGTTCTTCGCGGCCCAGTCGGCCATCGCGTTGTCGTCGGCCGAAGGCGCGAGCGAGCGGTCCTCGTGGATCGCGTTGAAGACCTTGCGGCGCAGCTCCTTCTCCTTTCCGAGTGCATCGAGCGCGTAGTACATCTTCTGCAGGCCGGACTGGGCCGGCGCGAACGCGATCGGCACGAACGTCATCGACGCCTTCGCGTCGTTGCGCTTGGCCCACTCCGACATCGTCGGCTCGAACTCGTTGCAATGCGGACACCAATAGCCGAAGAACTCGATGACCTCGACCTTGCCGAGCGCGGCGCTGGTCGGCTGCACCGGCTTGACGACGAAGTAGTCGACGTTCTCGCGCGGCGCGCCCTGCGCGAACGAGGAGGTCGCGGCGAGCGACACGACGAGCGCCGCGGCACCCCGCAGCGCGACGCGGACGAAGGACGAGCGACGGCTCGGGGGAAACATCGATTCGATCATGCGCAATCCATGAAGTTGGGGGACGAGCGGACCAGTTCGCTTCAACGCACGAGACGCGAAAGGCGAAGACCACCGGTCCGGGGAACCGGTCACCGAAGTCTCACTTGCCCGGCGCGACCAAAGTCGCTTCGACGCCGTTCTCGATCAGCCGTTGGCGGGCGCGGTTCAGATCCTCGATGCGACTGTACGGACCGAGACGGACGCGATAGATCTTGCCGCCCTCGCGGTCGCCCGGCTGCACGCGCGACTCGAAGCCGAGCAGCGCAAGTCGGCCGCGCATGCTCTCGGCATCGTCGGGAGTGCTGAACGCGCCGGCCTGCAACGACGTGATGCCGGTGGCGGGCGCAGATCGGTCGATGACCGGCGCCTTGCCATCGGCGCCCGGCGCGACGTTGGGCGGTGGTGGCGCGATGACCGTGCTGTCGGGCGTCGATGCGGTCGACGGGACCGCGGGCGTCGTGCTGGCGACCGCGACGTCCTTCGAATAGAGCGCGCGATTGGGATCGGGCAGCTTCGTGCCTTCGGGCTCGACGGTCGCGATCGGTCTCGGCGCCTTGTTGACGAACGGGATCGTCGCCTTCGTCACCAACATCGCGACCGCCACCGCGATGCCGAGGCCGAGCACGAGGCCGATGATCAGGCCGAGCAGCGTGCCGCCTCGTTGAGGCGCGATGAATGGAATGGTTCGAGGAATGATTCGAGGGACGACTCGGGACATGCAACGACTCTCCTGCGGCTCCATCGGGCCCGTCCACCGGCCCTACATCTTCTGCGGCGCCGAGACCCCGGCCAGCGTGAGCCCGTTGACGATCACCTGACGGGTCGCCGCCATCAACGCGGCGCGGGCATCGCGCAATGCGGGATCGTCCACCAGAACGCGCTCGGCATTGTAATAGCTGTGCAGATCGGCCGCGCAGTCCTTGAGGTAGAAGGCGAGCTGATGCGGCGCCATGTCGGCCGCGGCGCTCGCGAGCATCTCCGGGTACTCGGACAGGCGCTGCATCAACGCGATCTCCCGCGGCGCCACCAGCGGCGACAGGTCGACGGTCGCGAGGGACGGCAACCGCGTCTCCCACGCCAGCCCGCCCCATTGCGCGAGCACCGAGCAGATGCGCGCGTGCGCGTACTGCACGTAATAGACCGGATTCTCGTCGGACCGTGCGAGCGCGAGGTCGATGTCGAACGTGAACTCCGTATCCGCCTTCCGCGTGATGAAGAAGAAGCGCACCGCGTCGCGACCGCGCACGTTCGGCTCGTCGTCGCCGCCGCTCATCTGGATCAGGTCGCGCAACGTGACGTAGCCGCCGGCGCGCTTGCTGATCTTGATCTCCTCGCCGCCCCGCATCACGCGGACCATCTTGTGCAGCACGTAGTCGGGGTAGATCGCCGGCAGCCCGAGGTGCTCGGCATCCGAGATCGCACGCAAGCCCACCCGCACCCGCGCGACGGTGCCGTGATGGTCGCTGCCCTGCACGTTGATGACCTTGCGAAAACCGCGCTCCCACTTCGCGAGGTGATACGCGACGTCGGGCACGAAGTACGTGTAGGTGCCGTCGGATTTCCGCATCACGCGGTCCTTGTCGTCGCCGAGGTCCGGGTATGCGGTCGTCGCGAGCCACAACGCGCCGTCGGCCTCGTAGGTCTTGCCGGCGGCGATCAGCTCGGCCACCGTGCGATCGACGCGGCCGTCCGTGTACAGCGACGACTCGAGGTAGTAGTTGTCGAACGTGATGCCGAACGCCCTCAGGTCGAGGTCCTGCTCGCGCCGGAGGTAGGCCACCGCGAAGCGACGGATCGCATCGAGATCGTCGAGATCGGCCGTTGCGGTGACGATCGGGTCGGACCCTGCGCCGACAATGGTTTCACCTGCAACGAAATCGGCGGCGATCTCGGCGATGTAGTCGCCGTTGTAGGCAGGCTCCGGCCATCCGTCGGCGCCCGGTGCGAGACCGCGGGCGCGGGCCTGCACCGACGTCGCGAGTGTCGCGATCTGTACGCCCGCGTCGTTGTAGTAGTACTCGCGCGTCACGTCGTGACCCTGCGACTCGAACAGCGCCGCCATCACGTCGCCGAGCGCGCCCTGGCGGCCGTGGCCGACGTGGAGCGGACCGGTCGGATTGGCCGAAACGAACTCGATCAGGACCTTCGCGGGCTCGTCGTCCTCACCATCGTCCGTGCCGTAACGTCGACCCGCCGCGAGGATCGTCGCGACCACGGCCTGCCGCGCGTTGGCCGACAGGAACAGGTTGATGAAGCCGGGACCCGCGATCTCGGCCCGCTCGATCAGGCCATCGGGGTCGGCGAGCAGCGCGTCGACGATCGCCTGCGCCACGACGCGCGGGTTCTGCTTCAACGGCTTCGCGACCTGCATCGCGACGTTGCACGCGAAGTCGCCGTGGGCCGCGATCTTCGGGCGTTCGAGGGTGACGTTCGGCGTGATGTCCGTGCCGGCGACCAGCGGCGCCAGCGCAGCGGAGATGCGCTCGGTGATCGCTTGTCGTTGGGCGGGCAGCATGGGATGTGCGATGAGGGGCGATCGAAGGGGGACCGGATTATAGGGTCGCGGCCCATGCCCGGACGAAACTGCGAAAAACCCGTCGATGCGGGAGGTTCGAGTACTTCCCTGTCGAGAGCGACCGCTATTTCCGCCGCGCCCGCGGATGCGCCGCGTCGTAGACCTTCGCGAGGCGCTCGAAGTCGAGGCTCGTGTAGACCTGCGTGGCCGCGATGCTCGCGTGACCGAGCAGCTCCTGCACCGCCCGCAGGTCACCGCTCGCCTGCAGCAGGTGCGACGCGAACGAGTGCCGCAGGACGTGCGGATGGACGTTGGCCGGGATGCCGGCGCGGCGCGCGTGCGCCTTCAACCGGTCCTGGATCGAACGGCCCGACAAGCGCTCGCCACGCTCGGACAGGAAGAGCGGATACGGGTCGGCCTTCACCCAGGCACCGCGCATCGCGATCCATCGAACGATCGCGTCACGCGCCTTCGCGCCGACCGGCACCGAGCGGCGCTTCCCGCCCTTGCCGGTCACGGTCACTTCGCCGCCGTCGAGGTCGACCCAGCCGGAAGACGTGTGCAACGCAGCCTTCGCATACGCGACGTCGAGGCCGACCAGTTCCGCGAGCCGCAATCCCGATGAATAGAACAGCTCGTAGATCGCGGTGTCGCGTAATGCGATCGCCTGCGGCACGGCGTCCCCGAGGGCCGTCGGCGCGTCCAGCAGCTGCATCGTCATCGACTCGGACAGCGCCTTCGGCAGGCGCTTGCCGAGCTTCGGCGCGCGCACGTCGCCGACCGGATTGCCGGTGCCGTCCTCGTACTGCGCGCGCCACGCGAAGTAGCCGCGCCAGGCGGACAAGGCCCGCGCGATCGAACGCGGACGCAGGCCACGCGCGTGCAGGCGTGCCGCGAAGCGCCGGATGTGCGCGTCCTTCAACGACTCGATCGACGTTGCCGACGTCTCGAGGGCGGCGAGTCGCTGCAGCGCCGTCAGGTCACGACGGTAAGCCGCCAGCGTGTGGTCCGCCAGCTTTCGCTGCGTCTCGAGATGGACGAGATAGCGCTCGGCCGACGGCGTCAGCGCTGGCGGATCGTCCGGGTCGTTATCGCTGGTCACGCGTCAGGCGAGGAGACGCGTCAGCGCCGCGCTCGAGGTCTCGCCGATGCGCGACAGGAAGTCCGTCCCCATTCCGTCGTGGAAGCGCCGCGGATCGGCCGAGCCGAGGGCGAGCACGCCGAACGCGGCCGGTGCCGCGCCGCGACGCAACGGCACGATCGCGAGCGAGCGGACTTCGCCCGAGTGCAAGGACGTGACGCTTCCCGACGACTGGTCCGCGGCCGATGCGACGTCGTCGCCGCTGGTTCGCTGGAACAGCGGCAACACGCGCTTCGCGTCGCCTTCCGGCGCGCCGCAATACGGGCCGCCGAGGCTGCCGACCCACGCGCTCAGTTCGGGGGTCGCTTCGGCGGCGCGCGCATCGACCGCGTACTCGTCGGCCGCCTCCCACAGGCACAACGCGATGTGCGGGACCGAGAAGATCTCTTCAAGCGAGCCGGTCAGCGTCTCGGGCAGGAGACGCGGCGAGCGCTGCAGCAGCAACATGCGCGTCCAGCGCGCGAGCCGCTCGGCGATCGCGTCGTTCTCCTGGCCGAAGCGCATCAGCTCGGCGACCTTGAGCTCCAGTCCGCGGTTCTTCTCGCGCAGCGTGATCATCTGGCGCTCGGCGAGCGGAATGGCGCGACCGCCGTGCGGATGCGGCACGGGCAGCGTGGCGAACAGCGTCGCGTGTTCGGCGAAGAATTCGGGATGCTGTTGCAGGTAGTCCGCAACGTCCTGTGGGTTCATGAAAGGGCTTCGATCGAGGAGGTCGTATCCGCGGCGCGCGTCGGCGCGACCGTGCTGTGGGCGGGAGGGAACGGGAGCCGATCGACGGCGGGCACGTCGACTTCGCCCTCGAACACCGCGACGGCCGGACCGCGCAGCGTGACCGCAGTACCCGGTCCGTCCCATCCGATCGTGAGGCGGCCGCCGCGCGCCTGCACGTCGACCGGCGAATCGAGCAACCCTCGACGGATGCCGGAGACGACCGCGGCGCAGGCGCCGGTGCCGCAGGCCAGCGTCTCGCCCGCACCGCGCTCGTACACGCGCAGGCGAGCCGTACGGCGATCGACGATCTGCAGGAAGCCGGCATTGACGCGGCGGGGGAAGCGCCGATGCGACTCGATGCGCGGACCGACCAACGCGACCGGCGCGCGCTCGACGTCGTCGACGATCGTCACCGCATGCGGGTTGCCCATCGAGACGATGCCGACCTCGACGATCGTGCCGGCGAGGTCGAGCGGCCACAGCGGTTCGTCGCCGACGCGTCGCGCGGCGAGGCCCGACGCATCGAACGGCAGATCGGGCGGTGCGAAGCGCGGTGGCCCCATGTCGACGGTGACACTGCCGTCGGCTTCGATGCGCGGCACGATGAGGCCGCCGAGCGTCTCGACGCGGATCGCCGCGACGTCGGAGAGGCCGCGGTCGCGCACGAACCGCGCGAACGCGCGCGCGCCGTTGCCGCACTGCTCCACCTCGCCGCCGTCGGCGTTGAAGATGCGATACGAGAAGTCGGCGACCGACGGATCGGACGCGCGACCGACGACGAGGATCTGGTCTGCGCCCACGCCGAAGCGCCGGTCGGCGAGCCAGCGCCACTGCGCGGCGTCGAGCACGATCGGCGCGCGCGTGGCATCGAGCACGACGAAGTCGTTGCCGGCGCCCTGCATCTTGGTGAACGGTAAACGCATGGGGCGATTATGGTCGATGGCGGGAGTACCACGGGCGGGCCGTCGACCGGATCGTCGTGGTGCCGCGACGCCGCGGGCGTGGCGCTGGCGACGAACCCTCGGTAAATGGCACCGAAGACTCATCGCTACCGATCGCTTCTGGCCACGGCGTCCGTGCCGTTGACGCAGCAGGAATCAACGACTAGATTCTTGCGAAGCCCCGATGCAGTTATCCGCCAGCGTTAGGCTCGTGATCAATGATTGGAATGCAGCGAAGGCTTTTAGCGTCAATCGGTTATGTCGGAAAAGTGCTGGTGATCGGTTTAGGTCGCGGTACCAGCGATTCTTTGACTTCTAAAAGCTAGTTAGAATGAACTTCAACGCTCCTGGATGGCTCCGTATACCGCTGTTCTTGGGGCTTATCGTCGTTGCCTTTGCAGCGACGTTGGGGTTTCACGACTATTACGAGCGGCCCGAGGGCGGCTTTCTGTACACCCCTCGCGATAACTGCACGGCGATTGCCACGCATAGTTTTTCATTGACATTTTCGACGATTTTTATGTTTTGTGGGGTTATGGCGACGATTGTCACACTCGTTTCATTTCTGCCAACCCTTTTCCGGTCTCGGTCAACAGTAAATAGTCGCTTTCGGGCCGTTGGACAGGCCGGCTTGATTTTCTTGGTTGTTTTATTCGTATGTAGTTTCTTACCGCCGTTAGTCGAGCGAATGCTACCAATGAAGATCTGGCCAAGTTGTCATGCGGCCAGTCCTAACCCGACGTTCCAACGGACCGCTACGGGGCCGCTGAACTGAATCGGTTAGACGTATGAGCCGCGTACTGAGTCGGAACTTCGTTGCTTCGTCGATCTGCGCTGCAATCGGTGCAGCCTTCGTCTACTGTGCAGGCAGTGAAGATCTCCGCGGCAACGCATCCGTTATCTTTTTTCGGCTAGCCTGCGGGTTCTCACTCTTCGCGACCGCAATCTCCCCAAGCAGGCTCTTTGAACAAGTCAAGCTAGTTGATGGAAAGGTGGTTTGGCCGAGGGTCACTGAAATACTTACAGTGCCGCTAATCTTCGCTAGTGTTCTCTGTCTCTTTTTCGCTTTAGTTGCGCTTGTCCTTGAGCACCATATCTAACAAGCCGCTCCAGCGGACCACTCCGCGGCCGCTGAACTGATTTATCGGGTAACCGGAGCTTGCTACAGTGCGATGCTGAGAACTGACGGCAGTGTTGATACGTCAGAGGAAAGCCGCTTGGTCGCCCTCATTCCAGAGACGGCACTACCATGCAGGGTGAGACAGTGGAGGAGGCGGGGGCGAACCTGCGTGATGCCAGGGCTCTTTACTTGAAGTGTTTCCGCTGCCTGAAACGACAGGGCGGACGTCGTGACGACCCTCGCTGTCCCCGTGCATGCCTAAGCTGCCCAGGACTTCGGGCGCCGCGATTGTGAAGACGCCCGAGCGGCTCGGCTTCGTTCAACAGTGGCAAACGGTAGTCACGTGATCATGCGTCAAGGGAGCTCGGGCCGCGTTGTTCCGCTTCACGCCGAACTCAAGCTGGGCACTTTGGCCGGTGTTTTGCGGCAGCCTCAAATGAGCCACGCCTTCTTGGCCGCACTCAAGTGAGCGTGCTGAACCCGACGACCTTCTTGCGGACGGCAGCGCCGCCGCTGAACTGAGTCGTTCGGGCGCAAGAGTCGATGAACCCCGTCCCTGAAGAACTCCGCCGTGAGTTATCGGCAGGTGAACATGTGTTGTGGTCAGGGCGGCCCCGTCAGGGCGTCGTCGTTCGCAGCTCCGATGTGTTTGCAATTCCATTCAGTCTGTTGTGGTGCGGCTTTGCCATGTTCTGGGAAATGTCTGTCGTTCGCGCCCCGAATGCCCCGGCGTTCTTCGTTCTTTGGGGCGTTCCCTTCGTTGGCGTCGGCATCTACATCGTCATTGGTCGTTTCTTCGTCGAAGCAAAGCAGCGAACCCGCACGTTCTATGCGGTGACCAACGAGCGCATCCTCATCGTGTCCGGCGTCTTCTCGCGAAAAGTGAAGTCGTTGAATCTCAGAACACTCGCGGATCTATCACTCACCGAGAGAAAGAACGGCGAAGGCTCCATCTCGTTTGGCGGGGGCCGTCCCTTCGGCGGAATGTTCGGTGGCATGTGGGCCTGGCCGGGTGCCTCATCACAGATTGGTCCACGCTTCGACCTGATCCCGCAGGCAAGGGATGTCTTCGAAGTCATCCGCAATGCGCAGCGCAGCGCTACAACGTAATTCGAGAAAATCGCTGCCGCTTTTTGCGGGCTGTCGAATTGGCGCGGCGAGCAAACGAGCCAGGCGCCCGTGTCGTTATCGAGATCTGGTCGTGTTCGCGGTGGGGCGGATTCGAGTCCGTCGCTTCACGCTGAAGACAGCAACGTGTTACCGACCATCGAGCAATGCGCGCCACACGAACGACGCTTTCACCTCGCGACCGGCCAATGCCGATCCTCCATGCCGTGGAAGCGTTGATCGGCGTTTGCCTCTTCCTCGCCTGCGGCGTCGCAAGCATGTTGCTTCGGCCAGCGAATGGCGTATGAGTACGCGTTCGGAAACTTCACGCTGGCACGGGAGGGTAGCCATGACTCGCAGCACGGTTCGCCACGCCTTCCTCGTCGCCGTCCTGATCCTTTTCGGCGGACGGGCGCACGCAGAGGCCTCGGAAGCCGAGATGTGCGCGCCGGCCGACATCGGGTCGGCGGTCGGCGCAGAAGCCTGCTTCGCGGTCCGGCTCCGCGCCGCCGAAAGCGAGTTGGTTCAGTTGGAAGCCAGGATCGCCGGTGCCATCATTGCAGCCTCGAGCGAGCCTGCGAAGGGAAAGCACCTCGTCGAGGCCGAAGCGAAGGCGTGGCGCGCCTACCGGGACGCGAAATGCGAGTTGTACGGCGAAACGGACGGCGGCTCGGAAGGATGGAAGACGGCGATGACGACGTCCTGCGCGGTCGAGGAGTCGAACGCCCGCATCGCGCTGCTGCGCAAGCGGCTCGCAGGGAAGTAGCGGCCCCCGGCCTACGTCCGACCCCACGCGCCAACGACGCGGAGACCGAATGCCTGACCTTTCGAAACCGGGCGCCGTTCTGTTCGCAACGAATCTTTCCCGACTCGCTCGCTTCTATGAAGGCGTCGCCGGCCTGTCGGTCGTGCATGCCGACGTCGACATCATCGTCCTCGACTCGGCCCATCAACAACTGGTCCTCCACGGCATTCCGCCGCACATCGCCGAGACCATCGTCATCGACTCGCCACCCAGGCTGCGCACCGACACCGCCGTCAAGCTGATCTTCGCGGTGGCCAGCATCGCCGAAGCGAGGGCCGCGGCGGCCGTGCTCGGCGGCGGCGTGAACGCGAGGAAGACGGAGTTCGAGGCGCGCGGCTTCCGTGCATGCGACGGGCATGACCCGGAAGGCAACGTCATCCAGTTTCGCGAGGGTGTCGTGTGAATCCGGACAACCAGGAGACACCATGACCGATTTCACTCGTTCCAGGGAAGATCCCTGGCGTCTCAAGACACCGCCGGGTACGTCCGAATACACGATGCACACGGAAGAGCGCGATGGAAAGTCCGTGCTGGTCTGCACCGTCGGCAAGACGGTCCTTCTCTACGACGCGAGCTGTATCCCGGCCCTGACGTCGATGCTCGAAGAGGCGGGCGATTGGGTGGAACTCGGTGGGGCGGACGAACAGAAGCCGGCCAGGCCGGGGACGGTCGAAGCCTGGGCGCGCTCGGAAACCAATCCGGTCGGCGGCTGGTACGGTTTGAAGAAGGGGTTGCGCGGGCGGTTCGGCGTGTACGTGCCGCCGCTGATGGAGGCGCTCGGCCTGTGCGAGCGCGAGCACCATCCGAAAGGCAATCGCATCCGGATCAAGCGGGTCGGCTGATCCCGTTCGGCCATCGCCTCGCCGGCCTGACCGAACCGCACTCAATCCAGGACCGGAGGATAGCCATGCAGCTTCTTCGCCATTTCGTCGCCCTTTCGATCGCCCTGCTGGGCACCCTTCTTCCGCCGCCGGCCTCTGCGCAACAGGCGCTCGTCGTCCGCCCGCTCACGGAGCGGAAGGTCGACGCGCTCCCGGCGGGGACGCTCTTCTGGCGCATCGAGAACTACCCGTCCGTCGATGCCGCAAGAGCCGCTGCGGGTGACTGGTCGCTCGTCGCCGAAGCCGCTGCAAGGGTCTGGTTGTTCACGCTCGGTCCGACCGGCGGGCCGTCGCCAAAGGGGGTGCAGGTCGTCGAGGTCGGTCCCATCCCGCGGATCGATGCGAACCACTACCTGCTGCGCATCAACGAAGCCAGCGGGCCGCCGGGCAGCGTGACGCCGGTCCACAGTCACCCGGGCTCCGAGGCGTACTTCGTTCTGGAGGGCGAGCAACGCATCCGCGGCCCGCACGACACGCTCGTCGTGCATGCCGGCCAACCGGAAGCCGGACACGGGGCCGACATGGCGATGGAGGTTTCGAGCAGCGGCACGAGCGACCTGCGATCGCTGGTGATGTTCGTCGTCGATGCCGACAGGCCGTTCTCGTCGCCCGCCCGACTCCCCTAGCAACCATCTCACGTGAAAGCGATGTCACCGATGCTTC
>CAXTPX010000018.1:0-12267 GCA_964246005.1 uncultured Burkholderiaceae bacterium
CAACGCCGGATCGACACAGCTCACCTGCGCATCGGCCTTGCCGTTGGTCGCGCACGGATAGCCGTCGAACGCCTCGCACTTGATGCACGGCGACGTCGGCGTCGGCTTGCCGTCGACCTCGTCGAGCAGCACGCCGACCGGCAGGTGGAACGGGTGATGGCCGGTGCGGATCAGGCTGTCGAACAACGCCTGGATGCGCGGCTCGTGGCGGACCGGCGGATACGCGTACGGCGCGCTCGACCACGGCTCGGTCGGATCCTCGCCGCGGAGGCCATGCACGTGATACAGCGCCTCGGCCTGCTGGTAGTACGGCTCGAAGACGTCGTACCCGACCGGCCACGCGGGCGAGACGCCGTCGGCGTGAAGCACCTCGTCGAAGTCGCGTTCGCGCAGGCGCAGCAGCACCGCGCCGTAGACCTTGCTGTTGCCGCCGACGAAGTAGTGCAGGCCCGGGTGGAACGCACGGCCGTCGGCGCCGTACCAGTTCTCCTTCGCCTGGTAGCGCGCCTCGTTGAAGACGATCTGGCTGTTCCAGTTGGCCGGCTCCCGCGGCAGATAGCCGCCGCGTTCGAGCAGCAGGACGCGCTTGCCGGTCTGCGCGAGGCGCCATGCCATGGTGCCCCCGCCCGGGCCGGAACCGATGATGACGACGTCGTAGTGGTGATCGGACATGGTTGACTCCGCAACGATCGCTATCGATCGAACGTGTGCTCGGCCGACGGGAACGCGCCGCGCCGAACCGCCTCGACATACGCGCGCACCGCGCCTTCGCAATCGCGCGGCGCGCCGTCGCCGTCGATCGAGAAGTTCCGCACGAAGCGTGGACGGCGCCCCGGATAGACCCCCAGCATGTCGTGCAGCACGAGCACCTGTCCACTGCAACGATCGCCGGCGCCGATGCCGATCGTCGGGATCGCGAGCGCTTCGGTCACGGCCGCCGCGAGCGGGCCGGGCACCATCTCGAGCACCAGCATCGAGGCACCCGCTTCGGCCACCGCGAGCGAATCGGCCATCAGGCGATCGGCCGCGTCGCCACGGCCTTGCACGCGGTAGCCGCCGAGTTGATGGACGCTCTGAGGGGTGAGGCCGAGATGCGCGCACACCGGGATGCCGCGCGCCACGAGGAAGGCGATCGTCTCGACCAGCCATCGCTGGTCGTGGCCCGCGCCCTCGAGCTTGACCATCTACGCGCCGGCTCGCATCAGGACCGACGCGTTGTCGAAGGCGACCGCGGGCGACGCGTGATAGGTCGCGAACGGCAGGTCGCCGATGACGAACGACGCGGCGCCCGCGTTGGCGATTCCGCGCGCGACGCAGGCGACGTGATAGCGCATCGCCTCGACCGTCACCGGCAGCGTCGACGACTCGCCCTGGATCACCATGCCGAGCGAGTCGCCGACGAGAAGGACATCGACGCCGGCGCGCGCGCACAGCGCGGCGAAGCTCGCGTCGTAGCACGTCAGCATGGCGATCTTCTCGCCGGCGGCGTGCATCGCGAGCAGCCGGATCAGCGTGATCGGCTTCTGCGAGTCGGTCGGCGGGCCGTACGGCGCCGGGGTATCGCTCATCATCGCCTCCGTACCAGAACGACGCCGCCTTCCTCGAACAGTCGATCGACCTCGACGTCCGATGGCAGGCGATCGATGCGCGTGAGCCCGAGTTCGCCCGGCTGCGGCGTGCCGATGGGCGTCACGCGCTCCCGATAGACCGCGAAGCTCGGCATGTGGAAGTTCCACGTCACCGCCGGCTCGGGCCGCGTCCTCGCGACCAGCGCCGCGCGCTTGACCGGCCCCTGCAGCACGTCGCCCAGCATCGGCGCACCGAGCGTACACAGCATCAGCGTCGCGATTCCAGCCGCGCCGAGGACGCGGGTCGCGACGCGTCGCGCGCGGCGCTCGGCGTCGATCACCGGCCGTGCCTCGCGCCTTCGACGTGGCCACGCCAGCACAGCAATGGCACCTGCGAGGCCGAGCCATGCGAGCGGTCGATAGAAGCCCGGCGCCGCGACATCGGCGCGAGCGGCCATCGCGCGATAGAACGCATCCTTGATCCAGCCCGCGTCGGCCGCGTGGCGCATCAGGTCGGGCATCGCGACGACGAACACGATCAGCACCAGCACCGGAATCGCCGCGAGCCCCAGGCGCTGCACGTGGTCGCGTTCCATCGCGCACAGCACGAAGAGCGGCGTGCAGCCGTAGAGCGCGTAGTGCGGCAGCTTCGTGCCGGACAGCGAGAAGAACACGATCACGAACACGCACCAGATCCACAGGAATGCCTTCAACGACGGCATCGACCGCGTACGCAGATCTCGCACGCCGGAGCCGATCGCGGACAACAGCCACGCGAGCCACGGCCACAACAGCAGCGGCACCATCGCGACGTAGTAGAACGCGCTGCCCGAATGACCCTGCAGCGTCCCGGTGAAGCGCTCGACGTTGTGGCGCAGCAGGAAGCCGTCGACGAAGTCGCGTCCGTGGATCATCAGCGCCGCGACGTACCACGGCGCCGCGACGACGACGAGGATCGCCCAGCCGACGGGATCGAGGAAGAGGCGGAACGCGTCGCGCATCGGGAAGCGATTCGTCGCCGGTCGCGCGACGACGCAGGCGAGCGCGTACAGGAACACGGCCGCCACCGGAATCAGGATCGCGACCGGCCCCTTCGTGAGCACGCCGAGCGCGATCCACAGGTACGCGCGATGAAGCGCGGGCTTGCTCAAGGCCGTAGTCATCGACTTCGCGAGCGGCCCTTTCGAGCGATGCTCGATCACGCGCCACGCGTCGAACAGCGCGAGCGCGATCAGCGCGTTGAGCAACGAGTCGGCGGTGGCCGCCCGGCCGATGACGAACACGCCGAGGCTGGTCGCCGCGATGCCGCAGCCGAACAACGCGTTGCGCGCGCCGATGCGCGGCGCCGCGAACACCGCGACCGCCTGGCACCAGACGGCCGCCGCGACGACGGACGGGAAGCGGAACGCGAATTCGTTCGTGCCGAAGACGAGTACCGACAGCGCCTGCAGCCAGTAGATCAGGATCGGCTTGTCGAAGCGATGCGCGCCGTTGAGATAGGTCGACAGGAAGTCGTGCCGCTCGAACATCTCGCGCGTCGCTTCCGAGAACGCGCCCTCGTCGACATCGAACAGCGGCGCGCCGCCGAGGCGGATCGACAGCAGCGCGAGCGGGAGGAGGAACGCGAGCCAGGTGGTGCGGCGGTCGAGGGGGGCGTGGAGGTTGGTCAAGGGGCGGCCTCGATCCTCGTGTGCGCGCCAGCCTTCCTCGGTTCAACTTGCAATCGCAACTGCGTCACGAGCCACCAGGCTCGCGCCAGTCATCCCCGTCACCGACCGTTTCGGGATGCCGCACGCGGTACAGGTCCGCCGCCCCCGACTCGAAGTAGATCCGCGCCAGCGTCTCGGCCAGCACGCCGGTCGAGACGAACTGCGCGCCCGCGATCACGCAGAAGAAGCCGAACAGCAGCAGCGGCCGTCCACCGATCGGCTCGTGCAGGCCGAACTTGACGAACGCGAGCCAGGTCAGCACGACGCTGCCGATCGCGACCAGCGCCATGCCGACGCCGCCGAAGAAGTGGCCCGGCCGCGCGCGATAGCGCATGAAGAAGAACACCGAGATCAGGTCGAGCACCACGCGGAACGTGCGCGAGATCCCGTATTTCGACACGCCGTGCACGCGCGGATGATGCGTGACCGGCTCCTCGACGATGCGCCGCGGCGTCGTCACCGTCGCGAGCCACGCCGGGATGAAGCGATGCATCTCGCCGTACAGGCGAATGCTCTTCAGCACGTCACCGCGGAACGCCTTCAGGCTGCAGCCGTAGTCGTTCAGGCGCACGCCGACGACGCGCGCGATCAGCGCGTTCGCGATCTTCGACGGGATCGTGCGCAGCAGGTGATCCTGCCGATCGCGCCGCCAGCCCGCGACGCAATCGAGGTCCTCGTTCAGCAGGCGGCCGACCAGCCGTGGAATGTCGGCCGGGTCGTTCTGCAGGTCGCCGTCGAGCGTCACGATGACGTCGCCGCGCGCCGCGTCGACGCCGGCCTGCATCGCCGCGGTCTGCTTGAAGTTCCGCATCAGCTCGAGCGGTCGCACGTGCGAGCCGTACCGCACGCGTGCGCGGCGGATCTCCGCGCCGGTCGCGTCGACGCTGCCGTCGTCGACCAGGATCAGCTCCCACGGACTCGGGTAGTCGGCGAGCGCTTCCTGCGTGCGCGCAACGAACGGCGCGACGTTGTCGGCCTCGTTGTACATCGGCACGACGATCGACAGGCGGTGCGGCGGCAATGGGATCGAAGCGCGCTCGCCGATCGCATTGCGTGAAGCTGACGGCCCGTGTGCCGATGGGATCGTCGGATCGAGGAGCGAGGTCGCGGAAGGCTGCAGGTCGTTCATCGGCATCAGTGCCGGAAGCGGCGGAGCATTGTGCCCGATACGCCACGGCGGGCGGCGCCGAGCGCACGAAGCGTCCACCGCTCGTCGACCTCCGTCGCCACCCGGTAAACGGAACAGCGAAGCGACGTGCGGCGAAGCGATGTCCGATTCGGCCGCGCGCCGCCGTCCGTGAAGGGGAGAGCGAACACCGGTGCCGCCGATGTACGTGTTCTCCCACGAACCTTCAGGAGCTGCCATGGACATCGACCAACCCGTTCGTACTACCCCGAGCTATCCGAAGCAGTCGCTGCGCGTGCGTTCGACGATTGCCGTCGTCGCGACGGTCATTAGTATCTCGTTGATCGGCGGGATGCTAGGTCTCTTTGAGCAGGCCAGCAGCATCACTGTGGCGTCGAATGATCGGAGACCCGCCACCGACTCGTTCGTCGCCACGCAGAGGGTCGCGACAGCCGAGGCTTCGACAAGCCTGTGATCAGGAAGAGGTACGGATGCGTACGGCTCTCGGTACGCATCCGCCAACCGTCCCACTCGCGATCGTGATTCTGCCCTCGACGATCGCCGACGAACGATCGCAACAGCGCCATGCGCATCGATGACACCGAGCGAGGAGACCGCCGCGGCGCTCTTCCCTGTCTTCCGTGGGAATCGATGCGAGCGCCGCGGTACCGCAAGTGCATTGCCGTGATCCGCCCGTCAATAGCAAGACCAGGTCGTGATGATGATTTGCACCGGGTTCTCGGCACTACTGCTCGCGATCACCTTGAATGCTTCGGCCTCCAGTTCCGAGCGATGCCCTTTCTGCACGATGAGCACGTCCGTCGTGTTCTGCACGGGCCCGACCCCGGCATTCGTCAAAGGGCCGGGATCGCTGCACATGTCAATGCGGGCTCGCAGGTAAATCTTGTTGCGGTCGATCGACGACAGGATGAAGCCTTCTCGAATGAACCGTTCGAGTATCGCGTCGGCCGGCGGGGTTCGGTTTTCGATCACCTCTTTTCTCGTAGCCCTGTGAAGCAGAAAGAACGCGCCGAGCAGTAAGAGAAACCTTTCTATCAATTTATTCATCGTGCCTGCCTACCTTTCTCAAGAGTGGACTACAAGATCATCGGATCGACATCGCTTCGCCCTGCAGGCGTCTTGGAGGTGCGCTGATCGAGCAGGATGCGACGCCAGGCCGAATCCGGGTCGAACAAGGACAGGTAGTGCATCGCCTTCCGATCGAATGCCGTCCTGGCGTCTTCGGCAGGCTGCAGGTCCAGACGCGCTCGCGCCGCATAGAGGCCATTTCGCTCGACGTACGGATGGTCCGGTCTGAGGCGCTTCAGGAAAGCGGTACGGGCCAGATCGTGCAACTCGAGCGCACGCGCGCTGTCGCCGACCTGACGTCGCACGCAGCCGAGAAGATCGAGTGCCTGAGCCAGTTCCACGTCTGGGGCCCGGTCCGACTTTCGTAGATCGTCGACGAGCGCTTCGAGTATCGATTGGGCCTCGGCATAACGACGGTCGCGGGCGAGGATCTCGGCTTGCAACCGTCGCGCACGGATCCCTTCGGTCGTCGACGACTGGTACCCTTTTGATGTAAGTCCCCGAGTCAATAGGCTCATCTCGGCGAGTGCCTCGTCGACGCGGCCGGCGAGGCTGAGCGCCATGGCCCTGCTCTGATGAAGGAACAACAATTCCGAGGCCTGGGCGGAGGGATCAGCCAAGGCGAGCGCTTGGTCGGTGGCGGCGAGAGAGCGGCTGGCGTCACCCATGGCCAATTCGACGATTCCCAGTTGTCTGAGCAGGCGCGAGCGCGTGACCGCTTCGACGTTTTCCTGCAGCATTGCGACGAGCGCATTGCGCGCTTCGTTGAACCGCCCCTGATCCAACAGGACGACGGCCTGAAGCAACCTGATCTTCACGTGATCTTGGGCTCGAAGCGCGGTCTGCCGATTGATCTGGACGGCATGATCGATCGCACGCTCGGACTCGTCGAATTCGCCCGCGTTGCGTGCCCTCAACGCCAGCGCGTACCAGGCGACCGCTGTTTCGGAATGCGATGGGCCGAACGCCGCTTCGGTCTCGACGATGAAGCGCCGCTGGTACTCGAGGCTCTCCGCGACGTGACCTTGCCGACTTTCTAGGATACCGAGGACGTTATCCGCATAGGAACGGGCCTTCGCACAGGCGGGCTCAGCAGCGCGACAGGCGCGCAATGCAGATCGTGCGAGATTCGCAGCCTCGTCGAGACGATCACCGTCGAGCGCCAGCTCGGCCATCTGCGTGCGCACCGTGTTCAGCGCGGGGTCGTCGTCGGGTGCTGAACGCTCGAGCAAATCACGGGCTTCCATCAGAATCTTTGGATCGGCCTCGTCGTCGCCCAGGCGGCCCAACATCCGAAAGAGTTCGGACAGCACCTCACCCAGCGTGCGGGGCTCTGCCCGAAAACGGTCGTGCGCCCTCAGCAGGCCGCGTTGGACCATCTCCCGGCCCGTGACCTCGTGCTTCGCTTGGTTCTGGTCCGGTTCGGAGTCCTCGATCATGTCGAGCATGAAGTCGCGGACCGCGTCGGCACGGGCCGACTGCTCGACCGTGCGGGCGTGCTGCTGCCACAGCATTCCCGCGAGCACCACCGCGAACGAGGCGCCCACTCCCGCCATCGCGAGCGCCGGCCGATGGCGGCGCGCGAAGAGTCGCAGGCGATGCACGAGCGACGGCGGTCGCGCGGTGATCGGCCGGTGGTCGAGACAGCGCTGCAGATCTTCCGCGAAGCGCTCGACCGATCGATAGCGTTCGTCCGGCGCGAGACGGATCGCCTTCAGCACGATCGTGTCGAGGTCGCCGGACAAGAGCGATGCGAGCCGCTTGGGCGCGTCGCATCCGCGCCGCGCCGCCGCCTCGTCGCCGATCGCGACGCGGCTCGGACGGGTGGCCTCGACCGTCGACATCGCATGCAGGGCGCCCTTGCGGTCGGCACGTTCGAACGGCAACGCGCCCGTCAACAGTTCGTGCAGGAGGACGCCGAGCGAGAAGACGTCGGAGGTGACCGTCAACGGCTCGCCGCGCAGTTGCTCCGGCGATGCGTATGCGGGTGTCAGCATGCGGCCCACCTGCCGCGTCAGCTGGTCGGCGTCGTCGGGCGTCTCAGCCATCAGCTTGGCGATGCCGAAGTCGAGCAGACGCGCCTCGCCCTCCGCCGTGACGAGTACGTTCGACGGCTTCAGGTCGCGGTGCACGACGAGACGTCCGTGCGCGTGGCTGACCGCCTGCGCAACCTGGAGGAACAATCCGAGCCGCGCGCGGACCGTCAGGCACCGGTCGTCGCACCACCGATCGATCGCCTCGCCCTCGATGTATTCGAAGGCGAGGTACGGGCGACCGTGCGCGTCGACGCCGGCATCGTAGAGCCTAGCGATGCGCGGATGCTCGAGCAGAGCGCCGATGTCCCGCTCCCGGCCCATGCGCTCGGCAAGACCGGCGCCCCACGCGAGGCGCGGCAGCTTGAGCGCGATCTCGCGCTTCAGCCCCCCGTCCATCCGCTCGGCGAGCCACACGTCCCCCATCCCGCCGCTCGCGATCTCGCGGATCAGCCGATAGGGACCGACCGTGTCGCCGGCCAGTGGCTGTCCCTCGTCCCGAACCGCGTCGAGGCAGGGACCGGTCGCGAGGAAGTCGGTCAGCGCGGCACGGTCGATGGCAAGCATCTCGCGCAGGCGCGGGACGAGCGGCCGGTCCGCAGCGGGCAGCCGCTCGAGCCACGGGTCGACGTCGGCCGCGGGCAGGTCGAGGGCGATTTCGAGAAGCCGGCTCAACTGACTCAGGTCGCGCGGGTCGAGAGGCATCCAGGGACCGATCGGGTTCGAATGCAGCAACGGACGGATTCTCGGCTTCCGACCGGACAACCCTCGCTCAGGATCGCAGCGAGTGCATCAGCAGCAGTCGCGCCTTGTCCCAGTCGCGGCGCACCGTGCGCTCGTTCACGCCGAGGACATCGGCGATCTCGCTTTCCGCGAAGCCGCAGAAGTAGCGCATCTCCACGACCCGGGCCAGGCGGGGTTCAACGGCTTCGAGCGCCAGCAGCGCATCGTGGATCTGCAGCACCGACTGCTCGGAGGACGGCAACTCGGCCCCCATCTCGAGCTGCATCGTCACGTGCGGGACGCCGCCGCCGCGCCGCTTGGCCTGATGCTCGCGGACCGAGTCGATGATGATCGACCGCATCACCTTCGATGCGTAGGCGAAGAAGGCGCGGCGGTCTTCGAGTCCGAGCTTGCCCGCGTCCAGGAAGCGCATGTACGACTCGTGGACCAGCGCGGTGGTCGCGAGATAGGTGTTCCGCCCGCCGTCGAACAGCCGCGCACGGGCGAGCTTTCGCAACTCGTCGTAGGCCGTCGCGAACAGTGCATCGCGCGACGCCTGGTCTCCGGTCGCGGCCTCCTGGATCAACTGTGTGAGACGGACGGCCACTGCACGATCTCCTGGGCGAGCTTGCGGATCGCGATCGTGATGTTGCGGGACGACGGCGTGTGACAGCCGCTTGGCGGACAAACCTCCGGCACCCCGTGACGAACGTGCCGCACTCCGCGACGCGACGATGCTCGACCACTCGGAGCAGAGCGCCGACCGGGCCAGCCACGCCCGGCCAGCAGCTTAATGCTCCGGTTCCCGATCGTCCAGACCCGGCCACGGCGTTGCGTCGCGTCGACTGTTCGAAAAGAGCTACGCAGGTGGCTCGAACCCTGCCTTCGATTCCGTGGCCGACTCGAATCGATGACGAAGGCCGGCCCTGCTCACCCCCGACCGGTCGGACGATCCTGCGATACGGCGTGCGACGGTCCCGGCAGCAACACCGCTGCGAGCACCCCTGCCGCAAGCGCCAGCACCAGCACCACCGCGTGCAGCACGAGCACGGCCCCGAGGCCGCTCGACAACGCGACGCCCTGCGTGCGCATCAGCGCCGCGCCACCGGCCTCGAACGTGCCGAAGCCCGCCACGCCCTGGATCGGCAGGATGGCTGCGAGTTCGGCGCCCATCGCGCCGAGCGTCGCGGTCGAACCATCGTGCGTGCCGAGCGCCAGCGCGACCAGCCATCCCTCGGCGACCAGCTTCACGCTCCAGTTGCCGATGGTCCACGACCAGCCCGCCGCGTTCCGACGGGTCGAGCGCTCGAGCAGCGCCTGCACGCGCGCGAGCTTCGATGTCGGCGAACTGGACGACGACGCGGCCGAAGCTACGATGCGATGGCGACGCGCCCACCACGGCACCGCCCACGCGCCGGCGAACACGATCACGACGATCGCCACGCGCCATGCGATCGGCAAGCCCGGCCAGACCAGCGCCGCGAGCACCAGCACGACGGTCGCGTCCTGTGCACGCAACCACAACAGCGACACCACCGCGCGGCCGGTGCCGATGCCGAACCAACGCGACAGCAGCACCGGGAACGCGACCTCGCCGCCGCGAAACGGAAGCACGTTCACGAGCGCGTTGTGGACCAGCGTCAATCGCAGGATGCGCAGATAACGCCGGCTGCCTCTCGACGCGATCTCGTCGCGGAACTCGCCGTCGATGCGGGCCGCGCGCATCGCATAGCTGGCAGCGAACAACAGCGCGACACCGACCAGCGCGCGGAGGTCGATCGCCGCGAGCCGCGCGCCGACGCCGTGCCAGCGCGCATCGGCGAGCAGCCACCACAGCAGGCCGATCGAGATCGCGACCGCGACGACGCGCAACGCGATCGTCTTGCGGGTCAAGGGGTTCGTTCCGGCAGCAGCGGGTCGAGCCGCGGCCGGACGATCACGACCGTACCGGCGATCACCGCCACAGCGGCGGCGATGTATTGCAGCGGCGCCGCGAGCGGATAGCCGAGATCGATGATGCACAACGACACGCCGATGCCGATCGATACGCAGCCCATCACGCGCACGCCCGTCGCCGAATTCCACTGGCGCCAGCGTGCGACGATCATCACGCCGAGCGCGCCGGAGATCCAGCCGCCGGCCGCACCGGCCGCGAGATCGGCAGGCCAGTGCGCCCCGACCGCGATGCGCGACAGCGCGATCAGCGTCGCGACCGGCACGATGCAGACGGCCGTCGGCAACGGCTTCCGCGAAGCGAACACGAGGATGGCCGCGAGCGTGAAGGCCGTGACCGAATGTCCCGACGGAAACGTGTTGGCCCGCAGCGTCTCGCCGATGACGTGCAAATGCCCGGCATCGATCACCGACGCGGGACGCGGCAGTCCGAAGAAGTGCTTGGCGCCGTTCGAGTAGAGGCCGGCGATGCCCGCCGCCGCGATGCCCGCGGCGTACCAGCGCGGCCATCGGGCCAGCGTCGGCGCCAGCAACGCGAACGCGACCACGCCGGTGCCGCAGATCGTGATCATCGACCAGGCGGTGTCGGGCAAGGCGACGGTGACCCGCTGGACCGCGACGAACGCCTCGCGGTTCAGCGCGCCGCCCTGCATGAACAGCACGGCCAGCATCACGAGGACCAGCGCGACGACCGACAGCGGCAACAGCGCGATCGGCTGGAGCGCGTCAGGCTGACGCACGTCGGCTTCTGCGCTCACACATAGGCGATCATGCGACCCGCGACGACGACGGCGATCCACAGCACGATCGACACGGCCGCGAACCAGCGCGTCGAGGCACGCGTCGCATGGCCGGCCGGCGCCTCGATCTCCTGCCGGTAGGGTCCGGCATGGAACATCAACGCGTTGATCACGACCGCGAACAGCAACATCATCTTCACGATGAAGGCGCGGTTGCCGATCAGGTCATTCGCGTGCGCGGCGAACAGCAGGAGGCCGGTCGGCACGACCAGGAGCGCGCTCGACAACGTCACCGGCAACACGAAGCGCATCAGCGGTCCAAGCAGCACGTTGCGACGCACGCCGAGGAGTCGCAGGTCGACGACGACGATCGACCCGAACAGTAACGCGAGGCCGAGGATGTGGAGCGTCTCGACGGCCGGATACAGCCAGACCGATTCGCGCAGCGCCGTCCCGAGCGGGCTCGACGCGATCGCATTGCCGATCGTTGCCGCTGGCGCTACGGCATGAGACGCGGCATTCAACGACGGCTCGCGTCAATACAGCACATATTCGGCGCCATCGCTGCGGATGCGGTTCGCCCGCACGACGTGCGGCTCGTCGCGCGCGGGCGATGCGATGATCGTCAGCGCCTTGCCCGCCTCGACAGACGCGCGGTGGACGCCCCGCCCTTCCATCCGCGCGAGACCGCTCATCATCACCGTCCACTCGACGTGCGTCGATCCGTCGACCGTCTCGAGGACGAGGCTCGAGTGCGGGTTCTCCCACTTGAGCGACTTGACGGTGCCGGTGAGCGTCGTGGTCTTCGTCGTGTCGATCTCGTTCCACGCGTGATGCGCCTCGGCAGCGAACGCGAACAGCATCGATGCCGACGCGAGCAAGAGTGCCGCCCGGCGCCTCGCCTTCATCTCAGTTCGACCGTGCGCGTCTCGGTGCCATCGACGACGGTGATCCGTTCGGCACGGACCTCGTCCGCGTGCGACCGGCTCGGATAGCCGACCACCGTCACGTTGCGGCCGACGGCGACGCTCGCCTTCGACGCGCCGCGCGCTTCCATCCGCGACACCGGTGCCAGCACGACGTTGTACTTGTGGCCTCCCGAGACGAGGACGATCGTCGCGTGCGGATTCTCGTAGCTGCTCGCCTCGACGCGGCCTTCGAGCGTCATCTGCTTGTCGGCGTCGTAATCGCTCCAGCCGTGATGCGCCACCGCGGCCGAGGCGGCGAAAAGGCAGACAGCGGTGAATGCGGAGACCGCGGACCTGCGCACGATCGGGTTCATCGGTGCCCCAGTCGAGGCGAAGAGGACGGCGAGTATCGCATCGG
>CAXTPX010000019.1:0-12183 GCA_964246005.1 uncultured Burkholderiaceae bacterium
GGTGGCGCGTACTCGTAGGCCATCAGCACCGCGCCGCCCCACTCGCCGCCGAGCCCGATGCCCTGCAGCAGGCGCAGCAGCAGCAGCAGCAGCGGCGCGCCGAGGCCGATCTGCGAATAGGTGGGAAGGAGGCCGATCAGGAACGTCGAGATGCCCATGATCATCAGCGTCATGACGAGCATGCTTTTCCGCCCGATGCGATCGCCGAAGTGGCCGAAGATGACGCCGCCGAGCGGCCGGGTGACGAAGCCCACCGCGAACGTGGTGTAAGCCAGCAGCGTCGAGACGACCGGGTCGCTGCCCGGGAAGTAGAGCTTGTTGAACACGATGCCGGCGACGACGCCGTACAGGAAGAAGTCGTACCACTCGATCGTCGCGCCGAGCAGTGCGGATGCGACCACCCGTCGAATCGCCCTTTCGTCCCGTGTTTCCATTGTGTTCGTCTCCGTTGTTGGTCTGATGACTGCCGTCGTAGCGTTCGCCGGTCAGCGGTGCCGCGCATCCGCGCGGATGAGGTCGACGGCCTTCTCGGCCATCATCACGGCGGGTGCGTTGGTGTTGCCCGAGACCAGCGTCGGCATTACCGAGCAGTCGATCACGCGCAGGCCGGTCGTGCCGTTCACGCGCAGACGCGGGTCGACCACGGCTCCTGCGTCGATGCCCATCCGGCAGGTGCCCGTCGGATGGAAGATCGTCGCGCCGTTGTCGCGGCAGAACTCGAGCAGTTCCTCGTCGGTGTTCGCATCGGGCCCGGGCTTCACCTCGCGCTTGACGTACCCCCGCATCGCGGCGGACGCGGCGATCGCGCGCGCGGCCTTCAGGCCGGCGACCGTGGTGCGCCGGTCGAGGTCGGTCGACAGGTAGTTGGGTTGCATCTCCGGCGGCAGGAACGGATCGGTCGACTTGATGCGCACATGGCCGCGGGCTTCCGGCCGCAACTGACAGACCGACATCGTGAAACCGGAGTACGGATGCACCTTGCCGCCGGCCATGTCGGCCGACAGCGTGGAGACGTGGAACTGGATGTCGGGCGTGGCCGCCTCGTTCGGGAGCGCGCGCATGAAACAGCCGCCCTGGTTGATCCCGACGGCGAGCGGGCCACTGCGGAACATCATCCACTGCAGCCCGAGCCTGACCTGGCCGAACACCGAATTCAGTCGGTCGTTGGTCGTGATGGCCTTCGTGCACTCGTAGCTCAGCCGCACCTGCAGATGGTCCTGCAGGTTCTCGCCGACGCCCGCGGCCTCGACGACGAGCGGGATGCCGTGCTGTTCGAGCAGGGGGCGCGGACCGATGCCCGAGAGCTGCAGGAGCTGAGGCGACTGCAGCGATCCCGCGGACAGCAGCACTTCGGCCGTGCAGCGGACTTCCTTGATGACGCCGCCCTGCCGATAGCGCACGCCGACCGCGCGGGTACCGTCCATGATCAACCCGGCGGCGAACGCATCGGTCTCGACGCAGAGATTGGTTCGCCGGCGCGCCGGCGCCAGATAGGCTTTCGCGGTGCTGACGCGCCACCCCTTGTCGGTGGTCAACTGGTAGTAGCCCGCGCCTTCCTGATCGGCGCCGTTGAAGTCGTCGGTGCGCTTCACGCCGATCTGTTTCGCGCCGTCGATGAACGCCTCGATCAGCTCGTCCTTCGCGCCGATGTCGGACACCTTCAGCGGTCCGTCGCCGCCGTGCATCGGGATCGCGCCGCGCTGGTTGCCTTCCGACTTCACGAAATACGGCAGCACATCGTCGAACGCCCAGCCGGTGTTGCCGAGCGCGGCCCAGTGGTCATAGTCTTCACGCTGCCCGCGGATGTAGATCAGCCCGTTGATCGAGCTCGATCCGCCGAGCGTCTTGCCGCGCGGCCAGTAGATGCGCCGGCCGTTCATGTTCGGATCGGGGTCGGTGTAGTAACGCCAGTTGTACTTGTCGCTCCACATCGTCTTGCCGTAACCGATCGGCAGGTGGATCCAGATCGAGTTGTCGGGCGGGCCGGCCTCGAGCAGCAGCACGCGCGTGGCCGGGTCTTCGCTCAGGCGTGCGGCAAGGACGCAGCCGGCCGAGCCGGCGCCGACGACGATGTAGTCGAACGCTTCGTTCATGGCGATCCGGCGCCGCGCGTCCGCGACGGGGATGAAGGGTGGCTCGAATAATGGAACAAAATGTTCTGAATCCTGGTGACGATCGACGAAGCGTATGACTTTAATTTTCGGAACGCAATGTTCCGTTTTAAGGAAAACCCTATGTTGCAGTCCAGCAGCAGACGCAGAGCGGTCGTCGACGTCGACCCTCCGACGGGATCGGCCGAGCGCAGCCTTCGGGTCCTGTCGCTGCTCGCGACGAAGGGAAGGGCGATGTCCCTCGCGGACATCGCGGCCGCCCTGTCGCTGCCGAAGGGCACGGCGCATCGCATCTGCCTGCAACTCGAGACCGGCGGCTTCCTCGCGCGCGATGTCGAGGAGCGCTCGTTCGTCGTCGGACCGGCGCTACGCCGGCTCGCGTTCGACACGCTCAACCATGGTGTCGACCGCGGCCTTCGTCATCAGGTCCTGGCCGAACTGGTGGTGGCGATCGGGGAGACCTGCAACTTCACGACGGTCGATGGGGTCGAGGTCCTGTATCTGGACCGGGTCGAGGCCGCGTGGCCGCTTCGGCTCACGCTCGACGTGGGCTCGCACGTCCCGCTTCACTGCACGGCGAGCGGCAAGCTGTTCCTCGCGCAGATTCCGGTGCCGGAGCGCGATGCGCTGATCGCGCGGCTGTCGCTGACGAAGATGACGCGCAACACCATCGTGTCGGCGAAGGCGCTCGCGCGCGAGTGCGACCGGATCGCCGCGGACGGTTACGCGTGCGATCGCGAGGAGTTCATCGACGGATTGATCGCGGTCGCGGTGCCGGTCCGCAAGGCCGGCGGTGTCAGCCGGGCGGCCGTCGCCGTTCACGCGCCCGTCACGCGACTCCCGCTCGCGGCGGCGATCGCGCAACTGCCGGCGCTGCGCCGGGCCGCAACGAAGATGCAGGCGTTGTCGTGAGCCGACCGGCCCAGCCGGCACCAGCGTCAAGCCGTCAACGCGTGCTCGCCGGCCCATGCACGACTGCCGGAGGCTCGCTCCGTCGTGCCGCGCGCCCGATCACGCGCAACGTCCTGGCCGTCGGGTCGAGCTCGACCAGCGCCCCGGTCGCCAGCGCCGTCGTCACGTCGACGTCGAAGCCCGCGAGCATCGTGATGTCGCCGAGCGCCGCCCCCTGGGCGAGGATCGTGTTGACGGTGTTGAAGACGATCGCCAACGGCGCCATGTGCCGCGACTGCATCTCGTGCAGCATCCACGCCGTCGCCACGCCGCCCTTCGCGGTGTCGAGCACGAGGATGCGATCGACGTACGACTGCCCGACCAGCTTGTGCGCCGGGCGTGAGAAGACGCCGCGCAGGCGGTCGAGGTCGTAACGCGCCGAGAACCCGTCGCTCGCGACCAGCGCCTCGCCGGTGACCTTGCGCCCCATCGCATGGCGAGCCGTCAGCAGCACTTCGTTCATCGCGATGCTCCCTGCAGGACGCCGGACGCGGCCGCATCCACGCAGGCTTCCATCGACGCCAGCATCGGCACGTAGCCATAGCCGCCGAGGATGTTGACGAGCTTCGCGCTGTTGGTTGCGAGCCGCTTCCATCCCTTCGCTTCGGCCATCTCGCGTGCATACGACTGGTAGAAGCACATGCCGGCGATGACGCTGCCCCCGGCCGCCTCGATGCGCGCCGTGTAGCCGAAGCGATCGCAATCCGGCTTGACCTGCGGGCTCGTCACGGCGAGCAGCGGCCGCTGGAAGCGTCGCCCGTCGCACAGGTCCGCGAGCGACCGCAGTTCGAAGGTACTCAACTGCGGCGCGGAGAACACGACGACGTCGACGTCCTCCGTGACGCGGTAGCCGTCGACCAGCGCGCGCACGTCGGCCTCGCCGATGCGGTGGGCGACCGGTAGTCGCCCGCCGTCGACGTCGGCCAGCGTCGGCGCTTCCGGCGTGAAGCCGACCAGATGAAAGAGCGCCGTCGAGCCGAAGCTCGCCATCGCGGCGCCGAAGTGCTTCAACTCGTCCGAGCCCGGCGCGCGGTCGAGGCCTTCGATCACCGGCACCTGCCAATAATTGGCGGCGAGCCGGCCGACGACGCCGCCGAGCGCTCCCCATTCGTCGAGCCGGCGCGGCGTCCAGTCGATGCGGATCCGCAGCGTCGCGCGCCGATGGGCGGCGAGGTGATAGCCGTAGCGCGGCGTGCGGCCGGTCAGGCCTGCCGACAGGGCGGATGGCCCGCCCTCGAAGTTCGACCGGGCGCCGTTGACCGAGTTGGAGTAGATGACGACGCCGGTGTCGCCGAATGCGACGTGCTCGCCGCGCGTGGCGGACAGGACCGTCTGATAGTTGATGCAGGTGTCGGTCATGCTGACCCCGAGCCGCACGAACGCGTCGATCGCCCGTCGCTCGAGTTCCAGCATCCAGTCCGCCTGACCCAGTTCGGCCGCATGGACGAAGTCGGTACCGCGCGGATCGGTGATGGTCGGGATGCGCACGCGGTGCCGGCCATCCTTCGCGTCGGCCAGACGTTCCAGCCACTGCACACCGGCCTGTCCGAGGCTCTCGGTGTCGGCCATGATGTGCGCCTGCGTGACCGGAACGAAATCCACCGCGTGGAAGAAGTCGCCGACCTGGATCTGGTGCCGGATCGCGATGCGTGCGACCTCACCGGCCTCACCGGCCAGCATCGCGTGTTCTTCGTCGTTCAACTGCATGGCGACCTCGTCATTCGAGCGTGATGCCGGCCGTGCGCACGGCCGTGCCCCATTTCGCGATCTCGGCCTTCTGGAATTCGGCCAGCGGTCGCGTCAGCGGCTGGACGCCGAGCGGCACGAGCCGGCCGGCGAAGTCCGCTGACTCGACGACCCGCTGCAGCGCCGACGCGAGCTTCTGCGCCACGTCGGCCGGCAGTCGGGCAGGCGCGAAGACGGCCCACCACGCCGTCATCTCGAAGTCCTTCCATCCCGACTCCGCGATCGTCGGCACGTTCGGCGCAACGGTCGCGCGATGGCTGCTCGTGACGGCCAGCGCGGTCAGCTTCCGGGACGTGACGAGCGAGAGCACCGATTGCAGCGGATCGAACATCAGCGAAACCTGACCGCCCAGCAGATCGCCGATCGCCGGGGCGCTGCCTCGATACGGCACGTGCTGCAGCGTGATGCCGGCAACCGAGCAGAACAGCGCGCCCGCGAGATGGCCGGGCGTCCCGTTGCCGGCCGAGCCGTAGGCGATCGTGTTGGGCGCCGCGCGAGCGCGCTCGACGAGCTCCTTCAACGTCGTGAACGGCGCCGACGGATTGGCGACCACGGCGACGGGCGCGCTCGCCACCGTCGCGATCGGCGTGAAGCTGGCGATCGCGTCGTAGGCCAGTTTCTTGTAGAGCGTCGTGTTGATCGCTGCGGTGCCGACGGTGCCCATCAACAGCGTGTAGCCGTCGGGCGCCGATCGCGCCACGGTGTCCGCGCCGATCGCACCGCCCGCGCCGCCCCGGTTGTCGACGACGATGGTCTGCCCGAGGCTGTCGCCGAGGAGTTGCGCGACCGGTCGGGCGACGATGTCGGTCGGCCCGCCGGCGGGAAACGGAACCACGAGCCGCAGCGCGTGCCCGGGGAAGGTCTCGGCGAACGCGCGGGCTGGCAACACGCCGGACAGCGCGGTGGCGCCAGCGGCCGCGACGAAACGTCGGCGGCGAGAAGAGACCGTCATCGTGCACTCCTCTTCGAAGTTCGTGCGGACGACAAGGCGGCGCTTGCCGGCCGGGCAGGCGTCGCCGCGGCGACCGGGTGCAGCGCACGCGCGATCTCCAGCGGGCCGGGCAGGCTGAGGCGGAACGCGTATCGCTCCGGCACGATGTGGATGCGCATGAACTCGCAGGCGACGCCGTTCGTCGCGACCGACGTGCGTTCCATGACGAGGACATTGTCGTTGGCCGCGATCCCCATCGTGCGTCCCCGTTCGCTTCCGGGTGCCGCGCAGCGGATGACGAGCTCCGCGCGCGCGATGTGCAGTCCCAGGTATTGCTGGACGATCTCGTAGACCATCAACCGACGGGCCCGGGTGGCGCCGAGTGCGGCGGCGCCGGCCGGGAGAAAGGCTTCGACGAGCGCGAACGGCGCGTCGTCGACGCTGTAGAGCCGGCGCAGTCGCACCGGCAGGTCCAGGCCGGCCGGCAGCGACCGGTCGGTGCGGCCCGCCGACGGGGAGAAGTCGATGAGTTCGGTGCGCGGCTCGATGCCCTGCCGAAGCAGCGTCTCCTGGAAGCCGCGGAGGGCGTCGAGGTCGTGATGCACCGCCGGCCGCGAGACGAACGTGCCCTTGCCTCGATGCGAGACCACCTGCCCATTGCGAGCGAGCAGCGCCAGCGCGTGCCGCACGGTGATGCGGCTCACACTGTTCTTCGCCATCAGCGCAGCCTCGCTCGGGACCTGCGCGCCCTGGGCCAGGCGCCCCGACGAGATGTCGGCCGCGATGCCGTTCGCGATCTGGAGATACAGCGGCTCTGCCGAGTGACGCTGGAGAAGCGGTGCGGTTCTACTCATGGAATGGCTTGGGACGTATTAGAACGTTATAGCACGACCCGACGAACGGAGGGCGATGCGAGATCGACGGGCGCTCTACGAAGCGATCGCCGGCCGGGCCCGACGGGGGTCGGCCGTCTCGAGGGTCGCGTCGACCAGTTGCGTGACGAACGCCTTGTCGAGGCCGCCGAACGCGAAATGGAAGCGGTAGAACATCGTGCCGTAGATCTGGTCGTAGAGCGCCTCGGCCGGGCGTCGGGACCCGATCGAGCCGTCCTTCTGACCCCGTCTGATCATGCGCACGGCGACCGTGCGGCGCAGCCTCAGATAGCGTTCGACGAAGAGTTCGGTGCTGCCCGTTGCAGTCAGGCACTCCGCGATGACGGCCTGCTGCACCCGCCCGAGTTCGCCCTTCAGCGCGATCAGGTACTGCTGTGCGTGTGCACGGATCGCCTCGGCGGGCGGCGCCGACTCCGCGAGTGGCAGCAACTGCGTCGCTTCCTGCAGGAAGGCGTCGACCAGCAGCTCGAGCCGGCCATTCCACCACTTGTAGATGGTCATCTTGGAGACGCCGGACGTCGCCGCGATCGCCTGGATCGTCGCGCCTCGCAGCCCCTCCGTCGCGCATAGTCGATAGGCCGACGCGAGCACCGCGCTCGTCGCTGCCTCGGACCGGGGACGACCGCGCGGACGCGCCTCGACCCTGACCGCCGATTCGTCGATCGAAGGCTTCGCCGTCAAAGAGGCCGAGGTCTGTCGCATGGGTTGGTTCGGCGCGAAAGAGAACCGAATGCAACGGTGCGCATTCGGCTGCGATTCACCCGAGCGGTGCATTCATGGGCTCGTCCGGGCGGCTCGGACCGGGCAAAACCGCTGGCACATTCGTTGCGTCGGGATTACTGTACGCCGAGTATTGTAATGGCTGCGAGCGGACGGGACGAACAGATGGCGACGAGCGGCATTCCGAATCCGGCGGCACAAACTGACGACTTCGATCGGTTCGAGGCCGGCGACGTCGTCCTGCAATCCGGTCGGACGTTCCGCCGCATGTCGATCGCGTACAAGACGTTCGGGACGCTGAACGCCGACCGGTCCAACGTCGTCGTGTACCCGACGTCGTACAGCGCCCAGCACTACGACACGCAGTTCATGGTGAAGGAGGGCGGCGCGCTCGACCCGTCGAAGTACTTCATCGTCATCCCGAACCTGTTCGGCAACGGACTGTCGAGCTCGCCGTCGAACACGCCGTGGCCCGACACCGGCTCGCGTTACCCGCACGTGAGCTACTTCGACGCCGTGAACGTCCAGCGTCGCATGCTCGCCGAGTTGTGGGGCATCGATCGCGTCGCGCTGGTCTACGGATGGTCGATGGGCGCGATGCAGGCCTATCACTGGGCGACGCTGTTTCCCGACCAGGTCGAGCGCATCGCGGTCGTGTGCGGGTCGGCACGCTGCGCGCCGCACAACCGGGTCTTCATCGACGGCGTCCGGCATGCATTGACCGCCGATGCCGCGTATCGCGACGGCGCCTTCACGGAGCGTCCGGTCCGCGGGCTGCGCGCGATGGGCCGGGTGTATGCCGGCTGGGCGCTGTCGCAGACGTTCTATCGCGACGAGCTGTGGCGCAGCCTCGGCGCATCGTCGCTCGAGGACTATCTCGTCACGTATTGGGAAGCGAACTTCGCGCGGCGTGATCCCGCGGACCTGCTCGCACAGTTGTGGACCTGGGAGCACGGCGACATCAGCGACAACGCGATGCACGGGGGCGATCTCGCGGCAGCGCTGTCGAGCATCCGCGCGAAGACGCTTCTGATGCCGGGCGATCACGACCTCTATTTCCAGGTCGACGACAACCGGGCCGAGATGAAGCACCTGCGACACGCGGAGCTCCATCCGATCCCGTCGGTCTGGGGCCACCGCGCCGGCAACCCGCTCACCCAGCCCGAGGATCGGGCCTTCATCGAAACCCGCGTCGAGGCGCTGCTCGCATCATGACTTCTCCACTCGCTGCTGACACTACCTCCGCGTCGATCCAGGATCGGCCCGTATTCCGCCTGAAGGCGAAGGACCTGATGCCGCTGTCCGCCCGCACGAACGCGGCGGCGGCGAGACGCATCGCGGGTCACCTCGGCGCGATCGCAGCGACCGGAACGGCCCTGTGGTACGCCCTCGGTACGGTGTGGGTCGTGCCGCTGTTGCTGCTGCACGGCGTGCCGCTCGCGTTCCTCTTCAACGTCGTGCACGAGACGGCGCACCAGACGGCGTTCCGTACGCGGGCCTGGAACTACGTGTTCGGACACCTCGCGGGCTTCGTCGTCCTGTTGCCATACGAGTACTACCGGGCGTTCCACTGGGACCATCACCGTTACACGCAGGACCCGGAGCGCGATCCGGAACTGTCCGTGCCGTTGCCCCGCACCGCGCTCGGCATCGCATGGGTGTGGAGCGGTGTGCCGACCTGGATCGGCCGCATCCGGCTGCTCTTCGCGCACGCGATGACCGGGCGCGTCACGGTGCCGTGGGTGCCGGCCGAAAAGCGGTCGCTGATCGTCCGCGAGGCGCGTGCGTACCTGGTCGGCTATCTCGCCATCGCCGCCGTCTCGGTAGCGGCCGGGTCGCTCGCACCGCTGTGGCTGTGGGTCCTGCCGGTGATGGCGGGTCAATTGTTCCTCCGCCCCTACCTGCTCGCCGAACACACCGGCTGCGCGCACACGTCGGACATGCTCGAGAACACCCGGACCACGTACACCAACCCGCTCGTCCACTTCTTCGCGTGGAACATGCCGTTCCACGCCGAGCATCACGCCTACCCGGCGGTCCCGTTCCATGCGCTGCCCCGGCTGAACACGTTGCTCGCGGCGCACATCGTCCACACGGAGCGCGGGTACCCGGCGTCCGCGGCGGCCGTGCTGCGCCACCTCTCGTCGCTCGACACCCTTCACGTCCCCGAAAGGAATCACCGATGATCGACCTGACGAGACGCCTCTTCGCCCGGCTCCTGCTGACCGGCGCCGCCGTCCTGCCGACGATCGCGGTGGTGGACGCGGCGGCAGAGGACAAGCCCGTCACGGGCGGCACGCTGAACATGATCGTGCAGCCCGAGCCGCCGTCGCTGATGCTGGGGCTGAACCAGCTCGGCCCGACGCAGTTCGCGGCGAGCAAGATCTACCAGTCGCTCCTGACCTACGGACCGGACCTGAAGCCGCTGCCGTCGCTCGCCCGCGCGTGGACCATCTCGCCCGACGGGCTGACCTACACGTTCGAGCTGCAGAAGAACGTCAAGTGGCACGACGGCAAGCCGTTCACGTCGGCCGACGTCGTCTTCAGCGCCGACAAGTTCCTGCGCGAGGTGCACCCGCGGATGCGCCAGATCATGAATCAGCGCGTCGCATCGGTGACGGCGGACGGCGACGACCGGGTGGTCTTCAAGCTGAAGGAGCCGTTCAATCCGTTCATCTACGCGTTCGAGGTCTCGACGATGCCGATGATCCCGAAACACCTCTACGACGGCACCGACTACCGCACCAACCCGGCCAACAACACGCCGATCGGCACCGGCCCGTTCAAGCTTGCCGAGTGGAAACGCGGCGCCTACATCCACCTCGTGAAGAATCCCGACTACTTCAAGCCCGGCCAACCGTATCTCGACGACATCTACCTGCGCGTGATTCCCGACGCGGCGTCGCGGGCCGTCGCGTACGAGCAGGGAACCGTCGACGTTCTGCGCGGCGGCGATGTGGAGAACTTCGAGGTACGGCGACTGCAGAAGCTGCCGGGCACGACGATGACGACGGCCGGCTGGGAGATGTTCTCGCCGGTGCTGTGGCTGCAGATGAACCTGCGGAAGCCACCGTTCGACAACAAGATCGTGCGCCAGGCGATCATGCATTCGATCGACCGCAACTTCCTGCTGAAGAACATCTACTTCAATCTCGGCAAGCTCGCGACCGGTCCGTTCGCGTCGACGACGCTGTACTACGACAACACCGGCGTGACGAACTACGAGTACGACATGGCGAAGGCGAAGAAGATGCTGGCCGACGCCGGCGTCAAGCCGGCCAGCTACACGATCCGCCTGATGCCGGTGCCGTACGGTTCGACCTGGGATCGACTCGCCGAGTACACGAAGCAGCAGCTCGAGCAGCTCGGCTTCAAGGTCAACATCGAGGCGACCGACGCGGGCGGCTGGGGGCAGAAGATGTCCGACTGGGACTTCGACCTGACGATGAACTTCCTGTACCAGTACGCGGATCCGGCGATCGGCGTCGCGCGCAACTACGTCTCGAGCAACATCATCAAGGGCACGCCGTTCGGCAACAACCACGGCTACAGCAACCCCGAGGTCGATCGGCTCTTCAGCGCCGCGCCGGTCGTGAAGAGCGCCGACGCGCGCCAGCGGATGTACAGCGAGGTGCAGCGCATCCTGGTCGACGACGTCGCGGTGGGCGACCTGATCGAGCTGCAGTACGCGACGGTCTATCGCAACAAGGTGCACAACCTCGTCACGACCGGCATCGGCCTGAACGAGACGCTCGACAACGTGTGGATCGCGAAGTAGCACACGACACCGCCACGGTCACGTGAAGACGATCGACTTCCTGGCGAAGCGCCTCGGCAAGGCCGTCTTCGTGGTGCTGGGCGTCGTGGTGCTGAACTTCCTGTTGATCCACCTCGCGCCCGGCGACCCGGCGACGGTCATGGCCGGGGAGTCCGGCGCCGGCGACGAGCAGTTCGTCACGCAGCTGCGCCATCAGTTCGGGCTCGACCAGCCGCTCTACGTGCAGCTGTGGCTCTACCTGAAGGGCGTGGTGACCTTCCACATGGGCTTCTCGTACCGCAACCAGTTGCCGGTCAGCGAACTGATTCTCGACCGACTCCCGGCGACGCTGCTGCTGAGCGCTTCCGCCTTCGTGTTCTCGCTGCTGCTCGGCGTCGTGCTCGGCGTGATGGCGGCCGTGCGTCGCGGCCGCATCGCCGACTCGCTGATCATGGCGGGTGCGCTCGTCTTCTATGCGACGCCGCTGTTCTGGGTGTCGTTGATGGCGATCCTGGTGTTCTCGATCCATCTGGACTGGCTGCCGCCGTTCGGCATGGAGACGATCGGCGGCGGCTACACCGGCGTCGCGCACGTCGGCGACGTGGCGCGGCACATGGTGCTGCCGGTCGTCACGCTCGGCCTCTTCTTCACGGCCATCTACACCCGGCTGACGCGCGCGTCGATGCTCGAGGTGGCGTCGCTCGACTTCGTCAGGACCGCGCGCGCGAAGGGCGTGCCGGCCGGGCAGATCACGCGGCGCCACGTGCTGCGGAACGCGGTGTTGCCGGTCTTCACCTTCGCCGGCATCCAGGCCGGCCAGATCCTCGGCGGCGCGGTGCTGACCGAGACGGTGTTCGCGTGGCCCGGAATCGGCCGGCTGATGTTCGACGCGCTGGTCCAGCGCGACTATCCGGTGCTGCTCGGCGTGTTCCTCGTGACGTCGGTGATGGTGGTGCTGGTCAACCTGCTGACCGACGTCGGCTATCGCTTCATCGACCCGCGCATCGAGGCTGCGGCATGAAAGGCTTCATGGTCCGCTTCGTCCGCAACAAGGGGGCGGTAGTCGGCGTCGTG
>CAXTPX010000020.1:0-12152 GCA_964246005.1 uncultured Burkholderiaceae bacterium
GGAACTGGCGACCGAAGGCGCATTGCTCGGGGTGCTCGGCGCGCTCGCCGGCGGCCTCCTCGGCCTCGCGACCAGCCAGGTGTTGATCCACGTCGTCAATCCGCAGTCGTTCCACTGGACGATGGATACCTGGATCCCGTGGGGCACGCTCGGCGCCGTGGGTCTGGCGCTGATCGGCGCCTCGGCCGGCACGGCCGCGTTCTCGGGGCGCCGGGCGCTCGGCCACGACGCGGTGATGGCCGTGCGCGAGGACGGGGGATGCGCTCCTCGTCCCTCATCGTGCGCATCGTGCGCATCGCGCGCATCGTGCGCATCGTCTTCACGGTGTCGCTCGTCGTCGCGGCGACGATCGCGCGGGCCGAGGCGCCGACCTTCGCCGACGCATTGCCGGGGGAGCGTTTCGGCTTTCCCCGTGACCACGGTGCGCATCCCGACTTCCGCAGCGAGTGGTGGTACGTCACCGGCTGGCTGCACACGACCGATGGCGAGGACCTCGGCTTCCAGGTGACGTTCTTCCGCTCGCGCCTCGGCACCGACGAGCGCAACCCCAGCCGCTTCGCCGCGAAGCAGATGCTGTTCGCGCACGCGGCGCTCGCCGACCCGAAGGTCGGTCACCTGCTGCACGACCAGCGGATCGCGCGGTCCGGTTTCGGCATCGCCGAGGCCTCGTCGACCGATGCGGCGGTCGTGCTCGAAGGGTGGCGCTTCGACCGGGTCGCGGACGCGACCGACGCCCTTCACTTCACGACCCGTATCGACAGCGAGCGATTCGCGTTCGACCTCGACCTGCGCGCGATCGGTCCGCTGATCGCGCAGGGCAGCGACGCGGGCCAGCCCGGCTTCTCGCAGAAGGGACCGGCGACGCGCGATGCGAGTCGCTACTACAGCGTGCCGCAGCTCGCGGTGTCCGGGACCGTCGCGCGCGGCAAGGGCGCGCAGCGGAAGGACGTGAGGGTCACCGGGACGGCCTGGCTCGACCGCGAATGGTCGAGCGCCTACCTCGACCCGCAGGCGAGCGGCTGGGACTGGGTCGGCCTGAACCTCGACGACGGGGGCGCCCTGATGGCGTTCCGGATGCGCGACCGCGCCGGCGCCAAGCTGTGGGCCGGGGGCTCTCGACGGATGCCGGACGGCCGCGTCGAACGCTACGAGCCTGCCGACGTGGACTTCGCGACGCTGCGCTCGTGGACCTCGCCCGCCAGCCACGCGACGTGGCCGGTGCTGCAGACCATCACGATTTCGAAGCCGACTTCACCGCTGACGATCGTGGTCGACCCGATGATGGACGACCAGGAGCTCGACAGTCGTGGGTCCACCGGCACGATCTACTGGGAAGGCGCGGTGCGGGTGCGGGCCAACGACGCGACGGGGCCGATCATCGGCAAGGGCTATCTGGAGATGACGGGCTACTTCGCGCCGATCGCGTTCTAGAACCGTGCAGCGAGCGTGACGCGTGCAGTCCGCGGCTCGACCGGGTGGAAGTGGATGTCGGCGACGCCCGCAGCCGGCTCGTTCGGCAACCGCGACGTGTAGTAGTAATCGATGTCGCTGGCCTGCCGGTTGAACAGGTTGTAGACGTCGAACGAGACCTTCACGTTCCTGCCGACGTTGTAGCCGACGCGTGCGGATGCGAGCGTGGTCGAACGCGACCGCACGCTGTCGTCCTCGATCAACGGCCGCGGTCCGAAGTAGCGCAGCTGGAAGTGCCCGAACCACGGGCCTCGATCGAGCACGCTGACCCCGAACGACGCGACCCGCTCGATCGAACCCGGGATGAAGTTGCCGACCGGGTCGTCCTGCGTGTACCGCGACCGCGAATACGCGAGGTCGAGGTCGAGCAGCAGCCACGGCGCCGCGATGTAGTGATTGCTGAACTCGATGCCGCGGCGCCGGCTCGCGCGACTGATCTCCGTGTCGCCGGCGTCGCCCGAGAACACCAGCTCGGACGCGAGCGAGAGCTGCCACAGCGCGAGCGAACTCTGCAGTCCCGGAACGAACTCGGTGCGCGCGCCGATCTCCTCGCCACGGGCCTTGACCAGCGGCAGCGCGCGCTCGATCGGCGTGCCGTCGGTCGGCGACACCGTCGCGGTCACGCCACGCGCGTCGTTGCTGTGGAAGCCCTGCCCGTAGTTCAGGAACAGTTCGGTCTTCGACCACGGCCCGAACACCAGCGAGACCTTCGGCGACGTGATGTGCGCGCTGACCTTGCCCGAGTTGGCCTGGCCGATGGCGTCGTCCAGGTTGCTCGCGACGTCGAAGTGATACGCGTCGTAGCGCATGCCGACGATCGAGCGGAACCAGTCGTTCCACTTGACCTTGTTGTCGACGTAGAGGCCGACGCTCGCCTCCTTGACGCGATCGTCGCGCGTCGTCCCGATGCGTTCGCGGGCCACGTCGTGATACAGCGCGATCGGGTCGAGCCGGTCGTAGCGCGTCTGCACGCCGACCGTGTTCTCCATGTCGAACGAGGCGACGCGGTTGATGAACGACTGGCTCGCCGAGAAGCCGAACATCTTGCGGCTCTCGAACTGTTCGAACTGGTCGCCGTCGACCGGATCGTCGAGGAAGTACGTGAAGTCGTTGTACAGGTGCAGGCGTGAGGCCACCGCGAACGCGTTGAAGCGCGCGAGGCCGAAGTCGTTGGTCTTCACGGCGTCGAACGACAGGCTGTACCGCGATGTCTTGCCGCCGTCGCTCCGGTCGATCGCGCCGAAGCGATCGATCAGGCCGTCGTCGACGGCGCGCTGCGGAATCTGGTCGGTGCTGGTCCAGCGCGCGTCGTAGCCCATCGCGGTGATCGAGAACCCGTCGGCCGCCGACCCCTGCGAGTAGCGCAGCACGCCGCTCACGCGACGGGCGTGCTCGGCCAGGTCCCAGGGTCCGTTGTTGTACGTGAAGTCCACCGCGTACAGCAGCGTGCCGGGACCGAGCGGGTTGGCGTTCGCGATCAGTCCGCGCGAATACGCGTGCTCGCCCGCGGTGATCGACGCGATGCCGCGGTCGAGCGTATTGATCAACTGCAGGTGCGCGGCACCGGCCGAGGCGAAGTCGCCTTCGTCCGCGTAGTAGGTGCCCTTCTTGTAGTCGATCCGCGAGACGAGTTCGGGGATGAGGAAGTTGAGGTCGGTGTAGCCCTGCCCGTGCGCATGCGTGCGCATGTTGATCGGCATGCCGTCGACGAAGGTCGCGAAGTCGGTCCCGTGATCGAGGTTGAAGCCGCGCAGGTAGTACTGGTTCGCCTTGCCGTCGCCGCTGTGCTGCGAAACGATCAGCCCGGGGACGAACTCGAGGATCTCGCCCGGCCGCAGGATCGGACGGTTCTCGATCAGCTTCGCGTTGACCGATCCCTGGCTCGCCGCGTCGGACGTGCCGATGCCGTTGTCGTAGTTGCCGGTGACCTCCACCGCGTCGAGCTTCTCCGGCTCCACGGCGCCTGCGGGCACGGAGAAGCCGGCGCTGCACGCCAGTCCGCACGCGAACACGACCCCGCATGCGGATCGACATCTGTTCATGACATCCTTCGGATGAGCCATCGTTCGAGACCATCTACGGCTGCCGGAGCGCGATGGTTTCATCCAATTATGACGAATCCGGTTTTTTTCTTACACCGGATGACGTGTTCATCGACCCCTGTCGCCCTACCGGAGCCAGCATGGAACGCTTCACGATCTCGCTCGACGAGAAGCTCGCGCACGAATTCGATGCGCTGATCGCAGAGCGCGGCTACGGGACCCGCTCCGAGGCCGTGCGTGACCTGCTGCGGGCCGAGCTCGAGCGGACCAGGCAGAAGGATCCGTCCCGCGGCGATTGCATCGCGTGCCTGTCTTACGTGTTCAATCACCACGAACGGGACCTCGGCGAACGCATCACGGGCTTGCAGCACGAGCATCACGAACTGACGGTGTCGACGATGCACGCGCACCTCGACCACGATCACTGCCTCGAGACGGTGATCCTGCGGGGCGACACGACGGACGTCCGGCGATTCGCCGAGACGCTGTGCGCCGAGAGAGGCGTGCGCCATGGCGCGGTCAACGTCATCAGCATGGAAGCGCACGAACCGCATGCGCCGTCGCGACAGCGAAAGGCGGTCGCCCACGGCCACAAGCACGGCATCGGCGGCCACGCCCGGCTGCACCTGAAGCCGTCGACCTGACCGCCGGGACCGCCCCGGCTGCTTGTGTACGATCCTGCCCGGTCGGGCCCGCAGCCGCGCACCCCTTCTCCTCCCGAGCCATGCCCGAAGCACCCGTTCCCCGAAGTTCCCTCTCCGTCCTCCGACGCCTCGCTCCGTTCCTCGCGCCCTACCGGGTACGACTCGTCGTCGCGTTCGTGTTCCTCGTCATCGCGGCCGGCTCGACGCTCGTCGTGCCGCTCGCGTTTCGACAGCTGATCGACCACGGCTTTACCGCGACCGCGACGCCGGTGACGACTGTCGCCACGCCATCGCCTACTCCGGGCATCCTCGCGGCCGGGGCAGAGGCGAGCGACGCGCTCAACCGTGCCGCGACATTGCACGTGAACCTGTACTTCCTCGGTCTGTTCGCGGTCGCGCTGGTCCTTGCCGTCTCGACGGCGGCTCGCTTCTACATGGTCAGCTGGCTCGGCGAGCGCGTGGTCGCGGATATCCGGACGGCGGTCTACACGCGCATGCTCGACCAGTCGCCCGAGTTCTACGAGACGACGCGCAGCGGGGAAGTGCTGTCGCGGCTGACGACCGACACGACACTGATCCAGACGGTGGTCGGCACGAGCATGTCGCTCGGCCTGCGCAACGCGTTCCTGTTCGCGGGCGGCATGGCGATGCTGGCGTTCACGAGCTTCAGGCTGTTCGTGATCACGATCGGCCTCCTCGCGCTCGTGATCGTCCCGATCGTCGTGCTGGGCCGGCGCGTGCGGAAGCTGTCGCGCGCGAGCCAGGACCGCATCGCCGACTCGTCCGCACTGGCGGGCGAGATCCTGAACGCGATGTCGACGGTGCAGGCGTTCACGCAGGAAGTCGCGGAAGCGACGCGTTTTCGCAGCAGCGTGGAGACGAGTTTCACGGCTGCGGTCCGACGCACGGAGACGCGCGCGTGGCTGACCACGCTCGTCATCACGCTGGTGTTCGGCGCCATCGTGTTCGTGTTGTGGCTGGGTGCGAATGCCGTCATCGCCGGGACGATGTCGCCGGGTCTCCTCGCATCGTTCGTGCTGTACGCCGTGATCACCGCCGGTGCCATCGGCGGCCTGACGGAGACTTGGGGCGACGTGTTGCGTGCCGTCGGCGCCACCGACCGGCTGATGGAGCTGCTCGATGCCAAGAGCTTCATCGCGTCGCCGGTCGCCCCCGTGCACTTCGCTGCCGCCTCCTCCACGGTTTCGCACGGCGGCGTCGCCGTGGCCTTCGACCACGTCCGCTTCCACTACCCGTCGCGCCCGGACACGCTCGCGCTCGACGACTTCACGCTGCACATCGCGGCCGGCGAGACGGTCGCGCTGGTCGGCCCGTCGGGCGCCGGCAAGTCGACCGTGTTCCAGTTGCTGATGCGGTTCTACGCGCCACAGTCCGGCGCAATCGCGCTCGACGGGCAAGCCATCGACTCGATCTCGCTCGAGGACCTGCGACTCGCGCTCGGCACGGTGCCGCAGGACACCGTCATCTTCTCGGCCGACGCACGCGAGAACATCCGTTACGGCCGACCCGATGCGACCGACGCGGAGATCGTCGCGGCCGCGAAGGCCGCCCAGGCCCATGAGTTCATCGAGCGGATGCCGGACGGCTACGCGACCTTCCTCGGCGAGCGCGGCGTGCGACTTTCCGGCGGGCAGCGGCAGCGGCTCGCCATCGCGCGCGCGATCCTTCGCAATCCGCCGGTGCTGCTGCTCGACGAGGCGACCAGTGCGCTCGACGCCGAGAGCGAGGCGGCCGTGCAACGCGCGCTCGAGACCGCGATGGAAGGGCGAACGACGCTCGTGATCGCGCACCGCCTGGCGACGGTCAAGAAAGCGGACCGCATCGTCGCGATGGAGGCCGGACGCATCGTCGAATCGGGCACGCACGCGGAGTTGATGGCGCATGGGGGCCTCTACGCCCGCCTCGCGACGATGCAGTTCTCGATGCAGGTCGATGGCCCCGTTCTGCTGGGCAAGCCGGTCTGACGAACGGACGCTGCGTGCTATCGTACGCATGTCATTGCGCATGGGAACGCGCATCAACTGCCGAGGTATCGCGATGCCTGACCCTTCGAACGTCCACAAGCGAGCGACCAATCTCACGCTCAGCGGCTCGGTGCTCGATGCGGCGCGCGAACTCGGCATCAACATTTCGCAAACGGTCGATACGCTGCTGGCCCAGGAGGTGCGGCGCTTGTCGGTCGCACGGTGGGTGGCCGAAAACCAGCAGACCGTCGATGCCTACAACCGACGCGTCGACGAGCGCGGGCTCTGGAACAACGATCTGAGGAAGCTGCGTGGCCAGATTTGACGTCTACCGGCATCCGGAAGCCCGGCAGCGCAAGGCCATTCCCTTCTTCATCTCGATCCAAAGCGATGCGCTCGATTTCCTGCGCAGCACGATCGTCGTTCCGCTGGTCGCCGAACGATCGTTCGGTCCTCGCATTCCTTTCCTGCATCCGGTCATCGACGTGATCGGTCAGCCGGTGGTGCTGGCGACCAACGAACTGGTCGCCGTCGAGAAAAAACTCCTGGGCAGCGCCGTCGCGAACGCGGCCGTCGACGCTTCGACGATCGTGTCTGCCCTCGATTACCTGATCTCGGGGTACTGAAGTGCAGCCCTATCTCGACTTCATGCGCCACGTCTACGAGCACGGCGTCGTCAAGACCGATCGCACCGGCACCGGCACGCGCTCGGTGTTCGGCTACCAGATGCGCTTCGATCTGGCCGATGGCTTCCCGATGCTGACGACGAAGAAGCTGCACACGAAGTCGATCTTCCACGAGCTGCTGTGGTTCCTGTCCGGCTCCACCAACACGCAGTACCTGAAGGAGAACGGCGTCTCGATCTGGGACGAATGGGCCGACGAGGACGGCGAGCTCGGCCCGGTCTACGGCTATCAATGGCGCTCGTGGCCGACACCGGCCGGCGAACACGTCGACCAGATCGCGCAGCTGATTCGCGACATCAAGGGCAACCCCGACTCCCGTCGCCTGATCGTGTCGGCGTGGAACGTCGCCGACATTCCGCGCATGGCCCTGCCGCCGTGCCACGCGCTGTTCCAGTTCTACGTGGCACCGCTCGCGGTCGGAGAAACCCGACGGCGCCTGTCGTGCCAGTTGTACCAGCGCAGCGCCGACATCTTCCTCGGGGTGCCGTTCAACATCGCGTCGTATGCGTTGCTGACGCACCTGGTCGCGGAGCAGACCGGTCTCGATGTCGGCGACTTCGTGTGGACCGGCGGCGATTGCCACCTGTACCTGAATCATCTCGAGCAGGTCGAGACGCAGCTGGCCCGCAATCCGCACGCATTGCCGAAGCTCGTGATCAAGCGACAGCCCGGGTCGATCTTCGATTACCTGTACGAGGATTTCGAGATCGTCGACTATGTCGCCCTGCCGCACATCAAGGCGCCGGTCGCGGTCTAAGGTCCACCTCATGCCGAGGACTTCATGAACATCCAGATCACGCGCTTCTCGCTGTTCCAGACGGCCAAGGTCATCGGCGGCGTGTACTTCGTCGGCGCCTGTGTCGGCGCGGTGCTGTTCTTCCTGATGTCGCTGATCTCGCCGGCGAGTCGACCCCCGTACGGGCTCGTCTTCATCGTGCTCGCGCCGTTCGTCTACGCGCTGACCGGCTTCGTGTTCACGTTCATCCTCGCGTGGATCTACAACCTCGTCGCGAAGGTCGTCGGGGGCATCGAGTACACGACGACCGAGACCCGCGACTTCTGAGCGCCTGGATGAAGGTTTCGCTGATCGTCGCGCGGGCGCGCAACGGCGTGATCGGCCGGGCCAACGGGCTGCCGTGGCGGCTCAGCGAAGACCTCGCGCACTTCAAGCGCACGACGATGGGCCATCCGATCGTGATGGGCCGCAGGACGTGGGACTCGATCGGGCGTCCGCTGCCCGGCCGTCGCAACATCGTCGTCACGCGCAACGCGGACTGGAGGGCGGAGGGCGCCGAACCCGTGGCGTCGATCGATGCCGCGCTCGCGCTGTGCAGCGACGCGGACACGGTCTTCGTCATCGGCGGGGAGCAGATCTATCGCGTGGCACTGGCGTTCGCCGACTCGATGCACGTGACGGAAATCGATCGCGACATCGACGGGGACGCCTGGTTCCCCGACCACGATCGACACGAGTGGGTCGAGACGGCGCGCGAGACGCATGCCGGCGAGGGCGCCGACGCACTGCCGTTCGCGTTCGTGCACTATGCGCGACGCGCGCGGCCCGACTGAGCCGGCCGCGTCTTTCGACATCACGAGGACGTACATGTCCGACGCATTCCACGTGCACGGTCCGCACGACCACGAACTCGAACACGCTGCAGAACACGGGGCGACCGACCGCTTCTCGGGGCGGATCGCGGTGACCACGGCGATCCTCGCGACGGTGGGCGCCCTGTTCTCGTACCAGGGCGGTGCCACGCAGGCCAACGCGCAACTCGCGAAGAACGACGCGGCGATCCGCAAGACCGAGGCGGCCAACCAGTGGAACTACTACCAGGCCAAGAGCAACAAGCAGAACCTCTCCGAACTCGCCGCGGCGCTGGTGCCGGCCGATCGGCAGGATGCCTATCGCAGCGAGGTCGCGCGCTACAAGACGGAGAAGGCGGATATCCAGAAGGTGGCCGAGAAGCTCGAAGCGGAGTCGAAGTCGTTCGACGCGCGGTCCGAGGTGCTGATGCACGAACACCATCGTTGGGCGCAGGCCACGACTTTCCTGCAGATCGCGATCGCCCTGTCGGCGATCGCGTTGCTGACGCGCCGCAACTGGTTGCAGTGGGGCGTCTATGGGGTCGCGGGCGTCGGCACCGCGCTCGGCTTGCTGGCGCTGGCTCACCTCTGATCGAGCGGTCCCGACGCGCGAACGTCCGGCGAGGTTGCATTCGCTGCGCGCGCCTACACCTCCGTCGCTGCACCGGCGTTCCGCCGGCCACGCCGGCTTTTCAAGAAGCGAACTTCGTTCTCCCATGACCCCCAATCTCTTCACGCCGATCCAGGTCGGTCCCTACCGCCTCCGCAACCGCATCGTGATGGCGCCGCTGACCCGCAGCCGTGCCGCCGACGGCAACGTGCCGTATGCCCGGAACGCGCTCTACTACGCGCAACGCGCGAGCGCCGGCCTGATCATTTCCGAAGCGACGCAGGTCGTGCCGGAAGGACAGGGCTACATCTCGACGCCCGGGGTCTACAGCAACGAGCAGATCGCCGGCTGGCGACAGGTCACCGACGCGGTTCACGCCGCCGGCGGCTTGATCTTCCTGCAGCTCTGGCACGTCGGGCGCATCTCGCACACCGACTTCCAGCCGGACGGCGGCGCGCCGGTGGCGCCGTCCGCGATCGCCGCGCATGGCCAGACCTACACGGCAAACGGCTTCCAGGACCTGAGCATGCCGCGCGCCCTCGGGCTCGATGAACTGCCCGGCGTCGTCGCGGGCTACCGGACCGGCGCGCGCAACGCGATCGATGCCGGCTTCGACGGCGTCGAGGTCCACGCGGCGAACGGCTACCTGCTCGACCAGTTCCTCCGAGACCGGACCAACCATCGCGACGATGCGTATGGCGGTTCGATCCACCACCGCATGCGACTGACGCTCGAAGTCGTCGATGCCGTCGTCGCCGACGTCGGGGCCGACAAGGTCGGCATCCGCATCTCGCCGGAGAACACGTTCAACGACATCGACGACAGCGATCCGGCAACGCTCTTCATGGCGGTGGCGCGGGCGCTGGCCGGCAAGGGGCTCGCCTATCTGCACGTCATCGAAGGCGACATGGCGGCGAAGCCGGGGACGCCGCCGACGGGCTTCGACTACCTGGCACTGAAGGCCGCGTTCGGGGGGCTGTACATGGCCAATTTCAACTTCGACAAGGCGCGTGGCAACGCGGCGATCGCCGAAGGTCGCGCCGACCTGATCGCCTACGGCAAGTACTTCATCGCGAATCCCGACCTCGTGACCCGCTTCCTGCTCGACGCGCCGCTGAACCCGCCGGACACGAAGAGCTTCTACGGGGGCGACCAGCACGGCTACACCGACTATCCGCTGCTCGCGGATGCGGGGTGACCGCGGCAGGGTGACCGCGGCAGGCTGACGGCGGCGGGAAGCCCGCAAGACCCGGCGCTTCATCGGCCCCGGTTCGTGCTCGGGATGTACGCCGCCCAGTAGTACGGCCGGCTGCGGATCGCATCGTCGCGATGCGGAGCGGCCATCGACGCGCGACGCTCGCGCCCGTCGTCGCCGGTCCCGCCCGCCATCGGTCGTTTGGCCGTTCATCCGACTTCACGGAAGCCCCCGACGACTGGCGCCGGCTCGCGTCGACCCCGGTGTCCGTCGGGCGATCGATCGGGTCGCCGCGAGTCGATGATTGGCTCGATAGCTTCGCCGTTGCTCGAAGTTGGGGATAAGATTGCGCAAGTCGGACGCGGTCGGTTGCGCGTTCGGACCGCCTTCATTCATGCACATCGCGACAGGACCACGCGATGCGCCCACGACTTTCAGATCGGGACGCTCACATGAAAAGACTCGTATCCGCCACGGCAGTGCTCTTCGTGATCGCAGGTGCAGCTTCGGCCGACGACGACGACAAGGCACGGGCCGAGATGCAGAAACAGCTCAATCAGCAGGTCATGTCGTCGCCGTTCAATGCCGGCGACATCAAGAAGGCAGAAGCGTATGCGGAAGAGGCGAAGAAGGCCAATGTCCAACCCGTCGCGAGCCCGCCGACCTATTGGGCGCCCGGCTGGACCTGCTCGAATCTGACCTCCTATCAGTATTACTACTACAACGATTACCGCAACTGTATTTATTACCACCGCTATTACGGCCGTTACTGGCGCTGATTCATCGATCTGCAGGGCGAATGCGGACCTTTGAATTTTCTTTTTTCATCTGATTCGGGAGTAAAAACAAAATGACGATCATCCGTGCTTCATCGGTCAAGGTGGCCGCGTTGGCGATGTCCGTGGTCTTGCTCGGCGGCTGCGCGGCGGCCGCTGTTTCGTTGAGCAAGAAGGACCTCGACGTGCAGACCAAGACCAGCACCGCCATCTTCGTCGAAGCCGTTCCCCGGCCGATGCGCACGGTGTACGTGGACGTGCGCAGCGCTGTCGCCGAGTTCGATCGGAAGTCGTTCAGCCGCTACGTCAAGTCGCAGTTCGCCGGCAACGAGGACGGCTACGTGATCGTCGACGACCCCGACAAGGCGCACTTCCAGATGCTCGTCTACGGGCTCAGCCTCGAGAAGGCGAGTCCGGACGCCGCGAACGCCGCGCTGTCGCAGGGCTACGTCGGGACCGACGCGGCGGCGGGCGCCGCGCTCGGCGCCGCGATCGGCGCCGACCGCGGGCGCTACGGCTACTACGGCCGGGGCGCCGCCAACGGCGCGGTCGCCGGCGGGTTGCTGGCCTCCGGCGCGGCAGTGGTCGGCAACAGCCTGGTGCACGACGTGACCTACATGCTGGTGGCCGACGTGTCGATCAAGGAAGTCGTGGCGAAGGGCGTGATCGGCCGCAAGGACTCGGCGATCGATTCCAAGATTTCGGACGGCGGCTCGAGTCAGCAACGCTTCTCGGAAGCGACCAACAAGAAGGAGTACCGCACGCGCATCGTGACGACGGCCAACAAGGCGAATCTCGAACTCGCCGAGGCGCAGGAGACGATGTTCACGAAGACGGCCTATGCGATGTCGAGCTTCTTCTAACAAGCTTGTCGCGGCGACGCGGTCGGCGGCCGGCCGGACGATGCACGTTCAGCCGGCCGCACCGCGGTCGAGTGTCCCACGGAGAACCCCATGCTCATCGAACGTCTGATCCGGACCGCCCTGCGTCTCTGCCTCGTTGCCCCCCTCGCGGCCTTCGCCGGCCCCTACAGCAACCTCTACGTTTTTGGCGACAGCCTGTCGGACGGCGGCAGCGACCTCAACCTGTCGACTGCGCTCAATGCCGCGTCGGGCGGCGCCTTCCCGCTGATCCCCGCGCCGAACGTCAGCCCCCTC
>CAXTPX010000021.1:0-12097 GCA_964246005.1 uncultured Burkholderiaceae bacterium
GATCGGCGTGCGCAGGTCGTGCGACAGCGCCGACAGGATCGAACTGCGCAGGCGCTCGGATTCGACCCGCAACACGGCACCCTGGGCCACCTCGACGTAGTGAACGCGCTCGATCGCGCTCGCGATCAGCGACGCGAACGTCTCGAGGAGGCGACGTTGCTCGGGGATCATCAGCAGGCGACGCCGCGACGGTCGGATCGCCAGGACGCCGCGCGCGCGCATCGCCGTCTGCAACGGCAGGAACAGCCAGGGACTGCCGGACAGGGTGTCGGTCCCGGCGCCGGCCGGCAGCACGTTGCGGTAGGCCCACTGCGCGATGGCCGGTTCGAAGCCGGCCTGGCGGGCCAGCGAATCGTCGATCGCGAGCCGATCGTCGGCCGGCCTGTCTTGGGTGGACCCGACCGGCAGCAGCACCCAGACCTCGGCGCCGAAGAGGCTGGCGACCACCTTGCGCCCGTGATCGACGACGTCGGCCGTCTGCAGCGCCTTCGAGAGGTCGCGCGCGATCTCGTACAGCGACCGGGCGCGGTTCTCGCGATGCGCGGCGACGCGCGCCTGATAGCGCAGGTTCGACGCGAGCGTCCCGATCATCAGCGCGACCGACAGCATCACCGCGAAGGTGACGAGGTATTGCACGTCCGCGACCGCGAACGAGAAGCGTGGCGGCACGAAGAAGAAGTCGAACGACGCCACGGCGACGAGCGATGCGAAGACCGCGGGTCCGCGCCCGAAGCGCAAGGCCACCAGCGTGACCGCGAGCAGGTAGATCATCGCGATGTTGGTCGGGTGCAGCAGCGACGCGAGCGGCAACGCGACCAGCGTGACGGCGATGCACGCCAGCGCGGCGTACAGATAGCGCAGCCGGATGCGCAGTCGTTCGGCACCCTGTGCTTCATCGAGTTCGGCATTCGCACTCCTGCCCGAGGGCAGCGCCGCGGTCGCCGGCGCTTCGGCAGCCTGCCGCTGCAGAGACGCTTGCGTGGCACGGCCGACGACGACGAGGTCGACTTCGGGCGCATGCAACGCGATGCCCTGCACGACGGACCGCGCGCCGAGCCAGCGGCCGATGCCCGTCCCACTGCCGTGGCCGAGCACGAGCCGCGAGAGGTTGTGTTCGCGCGCATAACGGGCGACGACGTCGGCGATGTCGCTGCCCGACAGGACCGCGGTGGTCGCGCCGAGATCCTGTGCGAGCCGGACCACGCGCAGGATGCGCTCGCGATCCTGCGTCGACCGCTTCTGCAGCCGCGGCGTTTCGACGTAGACGGCGTGCCACGCCGCGTCGACCTGGCCCGCGAGCCGCGCCGCGCTGCGCACCACGCGCTCGGCCCCCTCGTCGGGGCCGATGCAACACAGGAGCGCTGCCTCGGTCGCCCACACCCGCTCGATCGAGCGCTCCTCCCGATAGGCCTGCACGTCGTCCTCGACGCGGTCGGCGGTGCGCCGCAATGCGATCTCGCGCAACGCGATCAGGTTGCCCTTGCGAAAGAAGTTGCGCGCCGCGTGGGCTGCCTGCTCGGGTAGGTAGACCTTGCCGGCCGACAGCCGCTCGAGCAGTTCGTCGGCGGGGATGTCGACGAGCATCACCTCGTCGGCGCGATCGAAGAACGTGTCGGGCACCGTCTCCCACACGCGGATGCCGGTGATGCCGCCGACGATATCGTTCAGGCTTTCGAGATGCTGGACGTTGAGCGTCGTGAACACGTCGATGCCGGCGGCCAGCAGTTCCTCGACGTCCTGCCAGCGCTTCGCATGCCGCGTGCCGGAAACGTTGCTGTGTGCGAGTTCGTCGACCAGGACCAGTTGCGGCTTCCGCGCCAGCGTCGCGTCGAGATCGAACTCCTCGAAGCGCCGGTCCGTGCCATCACCCGCCTGCCGCGCGAGCGGGATGACTTCGAGCGCGGGTCCGAGCGTCGCGTTGCCTTCGAGCAGCGCCTCGGTCTCGCGCCGACCGTGCGTCTCGACGATGCCGGCCACGACATCGACCCCTTCGCGCGCGCGGCGCCGTCCCGCGAGCAGCATCGCGTAGGTCTTGCCGACGCCGGCCGACGCGCCGAAGTAGATCCGCAGCTTGCCGCGTGAAGCCTCTTCCGCGTCGCGGCGCGCCCGCGCGAGCAGGGCGTCGGGATCGGGTCTCGCGTCAATGGATGGAAGGGACGGCGGGGAAGGCATGCGGAGGCGGGCCTCGATCGGCGCAAGGGAAAGTCGCCATCTGCAAGCCTATCAACAAACGTGCGGGCCGATCGACGAACCTCAAAGCCGCCCGCGGTCCGCGGGCAGGACCACCGCCAGCACCGTCCACATCACGATGAGGACGGCGGGTATCCCGCAGACGAGCAACCATTGGTCCAAAGAGATGTACATGATCGTGCCCTTCCTTCCATTCAAAAATGGAAGATCACGTCGCCGGAGAGAATCGTTTCATTGCGCTTGTTCGGCGCCTTGCCCGCATTCGCGTCTCCATTGAATGCCGGCGCATTGAACGAATGGTAATAGGCTATTTCCGGGCGCACTTCGACCTGCGGCGAAAACCAGTGTTGCAGGCCGAGCGCCATGTTGCCGTATCGCGTTGCGGCGCCAGTCCGCTGACCCTGCGGGTCCCAATAGAACTCGGGCCGGAGGGAGACGTTGTTCATCGAATCCGGAGAGTAATTGATATACGCCACGGTGCCATACGCTTTTGCCGTGCAACGGACCACGGTCGCATCGCCGCAGATCGCGAGATTGGGCGCATTGAATGGAATGAATCGCGACGAGAAGGGTGCACCGCCCGCCGCATAGACCGCCTGCACGTCGCTGTTGAGCGAATTCGGAACGTTGCGCTGGAACAGCTTGTAGGCCTCGAACGAGACATGCCAGTGGTCGTCGAACTTCTGGTAGGCCGTCAGGCCGTACCACTGCAGGTTGTTGTAGCCGTAGGTCCCGCGGTTGATCGCGTCCGCACAGGCGTTGATGTCCGTGCGACCGCTGTCGGAATTCCAGCGGACACACGCGGTCCACGACGGCATCGATCCGGGATCCTTCTTGAAGGTCGCGTCGGGATAGATCGGGTTGTAGCCGACCTGTCCCGGACCCGTGCCCGCCACGTTCGGATAGGGGTTGTCGAGCTTCGCGTGCAGGTGCGTGAGGCTCGCTTCCGTCCCGGCGGTCAACCCGAGCTGGGCGATCCAGTTCTTCGTGACGGCGAGCGAACTCTGGATGCCGGTGTTCGTGTAGTTGTCGAACGAATACGTCATCGAGTGCGTGTACATGTAGTTGTTCGGCGCGAGCTGCGCCTCGATGTCCGGCAACGAGATGAAGCGTCCCGCGCGCAGCATCAGGCCCTCGAGGACATACGGCACGTAGACCTCGCCATAGAACATCGGGAAGTCGTACCCGTTGATCTTGTTGCGGTTGAGAAGCTGCTCGCTGACCACGCCGTAGGCCGTCGTGTAGCGGTAGTTCGTGCCGTAGATGGCCGACAGCCGCATGCCCCAGTCGAGATGATCCTTCTGCACCGTGTCGGGGAAGCGGTCGAGGTACAGCACCGCCTGGTCCAGCGTCACCGAGTTCGGGTAGTAGACGTAGGCGGCCGGCGCATTGCCGCCGTGCTTCTGGCTGCTGGTGCTGAGGTTGGCGCCCACGTCGACCCAACCGTAGAGCTGGAAGTTGTTCGCGGTGAGCCACTGACCGATGCCGGTGGGCGCGAGCGCCGTCATCAGCGGACTGTCGACCGAAGCGGGCCGCGTGACGCCGAGCGGCGTGGTGCCGCCGTAGGGCCATTCGGTGAACGGCATCGGCGGCGCCGTGACCGGCGCTGCCGGCCAGTCTTCGCGACGTGAGGCCGGCGCCTTGGGATCGACGGGCGCACCGTCCTTTCCCCATTCGAGCAGGTAGTAATTCTTCAGGCGTTCGAAGAAGCCGGTGCCAAGATGGCTTTCGAGGCAGTCGTAATCGGTGTAGGGGTCACATGCGGCCGATGCCGGCTTGATCGGCGGCCCTTCGGGCTCTGCCGCCGAAACCGCCTTGCCAAGCGTCATTCCAGCCAGCAATGCAGCGATCGGCGGAGCATATCGGATCACGCTGTTCAGTTGCGACTTACGTTGAAACTCTTTTCCACCGACTTTCATGATGTTCGATGCCTCTCGAATGACAGGTAATGAAATGGAAATCACCTGTCGATTCTAGGAATGCACGAATAAAGAACCTGTCAATTTTCCGGTCGTGAATATCAAGAGGCGCTGCCGTCGATTGCGCGCGATTGCCACGTCCTGATACATCCGATCGCGGTGGTCACGGCTTCGTGGCCGGCGCTTCCGTATCCAGCGCGACGTTGAGTTCCACCACGTTGACGCGCGGCATGCCGATGAAGCCGAGTTGCGGCGCCTCGGTGTGCGCGGCGATCAGGGCGTCGACCCGCTCTTTCGCGACACCGCTGGCCTTCGCGACCCGCGCCGCCTGCCACGCCGCGGCTTCCGGACTGATGTGCGGATCGAGCCCGGACGCCGACGTCGTCACGAGGTCGACGGGAACCGGCGCGTCGTTGCTCACGCCGGCGTCCTTGTCGGCCGCCTTCAGCGCATCGACGCGGCCCTTGACCGCGTCGACGAGCGCCGGATTGAGCGGCCCGAGGTTCGAACCCGACGACGCGCTGGCGTTGTTCGGCTGCGGGCTCGTCGCGGAAGGCCGACCCCAGAAGTGCTTCGGATCCGACGACTGCTGGCCGATCAGCGTCGAGCCGATCACCTTGCCGTCGCGCTCGATCAGGCTGCCGGAGGCCGCGTGTGCCAGCCCCGCCTTGCCGATCGCGGTCACGATGAACGGATAGGCGAAGCCGGTGACGAAGGTCAGCACGGCGAAGAGGACGATGGCGGGACGAATCGTTCGTTCGATGTTCATCAAAGTACTTTCAGACGAGGTGGAGCGCGACCATGAACAGGTCGATCGCCTTGATGCCGATGAACGGGACGATCAGGCCGCCGACGCCGTAGATCAGCACGTTGCGGCGCAGGAGGATCGACGCACCGAGCGCGCGGTACTTGACGCCGCGCAACGCGAGCGGGATCAACGCGACGATGATCAGCGCGTTGAAGATGACCGCCGACAGGATCGCGCTCTCGGGGCTGTGGAGGCCCATCACGTCGAGCGTCTTCAGCTGCGGATAGGTGACGGCGAACGCGGCCGGAATGATCGCGAAATACTTCGCCACGTCGTTGGCGATCGAGAACGTCGTCAGCGACCCGCGCGTCATCAGCATCTGCTTGCCGATCTCGACGACCTCGATCAGCTTCGTCGGGTTGCTGTCGAGGTCGACCATGTTGCCGGCCTCCTTCGCAGGCTGCGTGCCGGAGTTCATCGCGACCGCGACGTCGGCCTGCGCGAGCGCCGGCGCGTCGTTGGTGCCGTCGCCGGTCATCGCGACCAGCCGCCCTTCGGCCTGCGTGTCGCGGATCAGCTTCAGCTTCATCTCGGGCGTCGCTTCGGCGAGGAAATCGTCGACCCCGGCCTCGGCCGCGATCGCCGCGGCGGTCAGGCGGTTGTCGCCGGTGATCATCACCGTGCGGATGCCCATCCTGCGCAGCTCGCCGAAGCGTTCCTTCAGGCCCGGCTTGACGATGTCCTTCAGCTCGATCACGCCGAGCACGCGCACCACCGGCTTCGGTCCGCTGCGATCGCTGTCGATCACGACCAGCGGCGTCGAGCCACGGCGCGCGACGGAATCGGCGATGTCGGTCACGCCGCCGGCGAACGCCACGCCCATGCTTTCGACGTGCTTCTTCACCGCGTCGACCGAGCCCTTGCGGATCTCCCGCGACCCGATGTCGACGCCGCTCATGCGGGTCTGCGCGGTGAACGGGACGAACACCGCGCCGCTGTCGGCGTCGGCATCGCGATGGCCGAGCTTCGCGGCGAGCACGACGATGCTGCGACCTTCGGGCGTCTCGTCGGCCAGCGACGCGAGCAGCGCGCTTTTCGCTAGCTCGTCCTCGCTCGACCCGGGGGCCGGCATGAACGCGGAGGCCTGCCGATTGCCGAGCGTGATCGTGCCGGTCTTGTCGAGCAGCAGCACGTCGACGTCGCCGGCGGCCTCGACCGCGCGACCCGACTTCGCGATCACGTTGGCGAGCAGCATGCGACCCATGCCGGCCACGCCGATCGCGGACAGCAGCCCGCCGATCGTCGTCGGGATCAGGCACACCAGCAACGCGACCAGCACGGTGATCGTGACCGGTGCCGCGATCACCTTCGAACCCGTCGCTGCGGCGGCAGCCGCAACATCGGCGGAGAAGATCGAGAACGGCAGCAGCGTCGCGGTCGCGAGCAGGAACACCAGCGTCAGCACGACCAGCAGGATCGTCAGCGCGATCTCGTTCGGCGTCTTCTGGCGCTTCGCGCCTTCGACCATCGCGATCATCCGGTCGAGGAAGCTCTCGCCCGGATTGGCCGACACGCGCACGACCAGCCAATCCGACAGCAGGCGCGTGCCGCCGGTCACCGACGAGAAGTCGCCGCCGGCTTCGCGGATGACGGGGGCCGACTCGCCGGTGATCGCGCTCTCGTCGACCGATGCGGCGCCGACGATCACCTCGCCGTCGGCCGGCACGATCTCGCCGGATTCGACCAGGTACACGTCGCCCTTCCGCATCTCGCTCGCCGGCACGAGGCTGACCGACGCGTCGCGTTTCGGGGCCGACAGCTTCTTGGCCGCGACGCTGGTCTTCACGCCGCGCAGCGACGCGGCCTGCGCCTTGCTGCGACCTTCGGCGAGCGCCTCGGCGAAGTTCGCGAACAGCAGCGTGAACCACAGCCACACGGTGATCGCGAAGATGAACATCGCGGGCGCCTCGCCACGGCCGAACAGCGCCTGCACCCACAGCAGCGTGGTGAGGATGCTGCCCACGTACACGACGAACATCACCGGGTTGCGCCACTGGACCGCAGGCGACAGCTTGCGGAACGAGTCGCCGATCGCGGGTACGACGAGGGCCTTGTCGAACAAAGCCAACTTCTGCGCACTCATCGCGCACCTCCGAACAATTGCAGATGCTCGATCACGGGACCGAGGGCGAGCGCGGGCACGTACGTCAGCGCACCGACGAGGACGATGGTCGAGACGAGCAGCGCGACGAACAGCAGGCCGTGCGTGGGCAGCGTGCCGCCGGTGACCTCGAGGCGCTTCTTCCGCGCGAGCGAGCCCGCGACGGCGAGCACCGGCACGATCACGCCGAAGCGACCGAACCACACGGCGATGCCCAGCATCACGTTGTAGAACGGCGTGTTGGCCGACAGGCCGGCGAACGCGCTACCGTTGTTGTTGGCGGCCGACGAGAACGCGTAGAGGATCTCGGAGAAGCCGTGTGCGCCGGGGTTCGCGACGCCGGCCTTGCCGGGTTCGACGACGACCGCGACCGCGGTGCCGATCAGCACCAGCATCGGCGTGACGAGGATCGCGAGCGACACCATCTTCATGTCGTACGCCTCGATCTTCTTGCCGAGGTACTCGGGCGTGCGGCCGACCATCAGTCCGGCGATGAAGACCGCGACGATCGCGTACATCAGCACGCCGTAGAGGCCCGAGCCGACGCCGCCGAAGATCACCTCGCCGAACTGGATCAGCCACATCGGCACGAGGCCGCCGAGCGGCATGAACGAGTCGTGCATCGCGTTGACGGCGCCGCACGACGCGGCCGTGGTGATCGCCGCGAACAGCGTCGAGCCGACGACGCCGAAGCGCGTCTCCTTGCCCTCCATGTTGCCGACGCTGCCGTCCACGCCGAGCGACGTCAGCAGCGGATTGGCGTGCAGCTCGGCCGCGATGCCGATGCCGGCCATCACGACGAAGATCGCCGCCATCGCGGCGAAGACGGCCCAGCCCTGCCGCATGTCGCCGACCAGCTTGCCGAACGTGAAGACGAGACCCGCCGGGATCAGGAAGATCGCCAGCATCTGCAGGAAGTTCGTCAGCGGCGTCGGGTTCTCGAACGGGTGCGCCGAATTCGCGTTGAAGAAGCCACCGCCGTTGGTGCCGATCATCTTGATCGACTCCTGCGACGCGACCGGACCCATCGCGATCGTCTGCGTCTGCGTCTTCGCCGGCTCGGTGATCGCTGTGCCCTTGTCGTCCTTCAGCGGCTGGCCGTCGGGGCCGAGCTTCGGGTTGTCGTACGCGGTGACCTCTAGCGTGGTCGCGTCCTGGTACGTGTCGAAGTTCTGGATCGTGCCCTGCTGGATCTGCACGACCGCGAGCACGATCGACAGCGGCAGCAGGAGATACAGCGTGACCCGCGTGAGATCGACCCAGAAATTGCCGATCGCGTTGGACGATTTCAGCGCGAACGCGCGGATCAGCGCGAATGCGACGGCGATGCCGGTGGCCGCCGAGAAGAAGTTCTGCACGGTGAGCCCGACCATCTGCGTCAGGTAGCTCATCGTCGATTCGCCGGCATAGCCCTGCCAGTTCGTGTTCGTGACGAAGCTGACACCGGTGTTGAACGCCGAGTCCGGCGAAACGGCCGCCATCGAGGCCGGGTTCAGCGGCAGGACCGCCTGCAGCCGCTGCAGCGCGTAGACGACCAGCGCGCCGAGCGTGTTGAACACGATGACGGCGATCGCGTAGTCGATCCAGGTCATGCCCTGGTCGTGCTCGACGCCGGCGACGCGGTAGAGCCCGCGTTCCGGTGCGGTCAACCAGCGGGCGCCGAGTCCTTCGGGCGACGCGAGCCGCGCCATGAAGAGCCCGAGCGGATAGCTCGCGACCACGAGGACCACGGCGTAGGCCACCAGCTGGCTGATGTCGGTCGACCGCATCAGAAGTCCTCCGCGCGCAGCAGCGCATAGAGGAGATAGGCGAAGAGGCCGAGGGTGGCCACGCCGCCGACGATGTAGAGGAGGGTCATGGCCGCTTCTCCACGCGCTGGCAGACCGCGGCGAAGCCGATCATTGCGGCGGCGAAGACGAGCGTCAGCGCGCAGTACACGAAGTCCATTGCAAGCTCTCCGAACGGGGAGGAGCGAGCATAGGAACGTCGACCTCAACAGCGCGAAGAGATCGGGCGGTGCGGTGTCAAGAAAGTGTCAAGGAACGCTGGAGTCGGGACCCGAGGAGGATCGAGCGGCCCTCTCGTTCACTTGCAAGAGAGAGCCGTGCCTCGTCGATCAACGACGTTGGCCCGCCTTCGCGGGGACGACGAATCAGGCAGTAGCGCTACGGCAGATACCGTCGTTCCCGCGCAGGCGGGAATCCCGTGTCGTTGCCCTGGAACGCGCCTAGCGCAATCCTGCGGCGTAGTCCGCGACCGCCTTGATCTCGGCTTCGGACAACCGCGATGCGATCATCGACATCGCGACGTTGTTCTTCCGGACGCCGCCCTTGAACGCGGTCAGCTGCGCTTCGTTGTACTCGCCCCACTGGCCCGACAGGCGCGGGTACTGAACCGGTATGCCGGCGCCGGTCGGACCGTGGCAGGCCGCGCAGGCGGGCACCCCGCGCTCGGCGACACCGCCGCGCCAGATCTTCTGGCCGAGTTCGGCGCTGTCCTTGCTCTTCGCGGTCGCGGGCTTGTAGGCCTGCGTCGCGTAATACGCCGACACGTTCTCGATGTCGGTGTCCGAAAGGGCCGCGGCGATCCCGTTCATGATCGTGTTGTAGCGCGTCGGCTGCGTGGCGCCAGGCTGGACCTTGAAGTTGTGCAGCTCCTTGACGAGGTACGACGGGTGCTGACCGGCGAGCTTCGGGAATGCGTTGCCGATCGCATTGCCGTCCGCCGCATGGCAGGCCGAGCAGACGGCCTGCGCGATCGCACCGCCCTTGGTGGCGTCGGCCTTCGTGGCACCCGCGGCCTTGGCTTCCTCTGCGACGGCGGGCGCCGCCAGCGCGAACGTGCACGACACGAACAACGCGGACAATGCAAAAGCACGACTCATCTGAACCTCGGTGCGCAGGCGCTGGAAGGCGACAAACTGTATGAAGGAGACCGCCGGCTCCGCGCTCGTGTCGAACGATGCAAAGAAACGATCGGACGGTTGCATCGAAGCGCTGTCGATGCGACGAAGACGCTCGGCGGGACGACCGGCAAACCGCCGTATTATACAGAGCCATCGAGCCCGTCCGGGTTCGCTCGATGCGCGCCGCGTTCGACTTCCTTCCGGCAGCGCCATGTCCGTCCTCCAGCAAGCGCGCTTCTTCACGACCGTCGATCGACTGCATCAGTTGCCGCTGCTCGGACTGCCGGAGCTCGCGTTCGCAGGCCGTTCGAACGCGGGGAAGTCGACCGCGATCAACACGATCGCGAACCAGAAGCGGCTCGCGTTCGCGAGCAAGACGCCGGGTCGCACGCAGCACATCAATTTCTTCGCGGTCGGCAAACACGCGGACGACGACGAGCAGCCCGCCGCGTTCATGGTCGACCTGCCCGGCTACGGCTACGCACAGGTGGCGCGCGACGCACGGGCGCACTGGGAACAGACGCTCGGCACCTACATCCGCAAGCGCAACGAACTCGTCGGTCTCGTCCTGATCATGGACGCGCGTCGCCCGTTCACCGACCTCGACGAACAGATGGTGGCGTGGTTCGCAGAGACCGCGAAGCCGATCCACGTGCTGCTGACGAAGGCCGACAAGCTCAATCGGAGCGAGCGGACCGATGCGTTGCGAGCCACCCGGCAACGCCTCGCCGAATTGTCGCCGTTCCACACCGCCGCGCTCTTCTCCGCGCTCGACAAGACCGGCGTCGAAGAGGCCGACCTGCGCGTACGCGAGATGCTGGGATTGCAGGAAGCCGTCGTCGTGACGCACGATGACGCCCGGTCGCTGCAAGTCGAGCGGACAAAAAAAACCCCGGTGCAAGGGGAATGACACCGGGGTGGTAACGCCGTTTTACCGGCACCCGCTCAGGGAGGAGAAGCGGGGGATGGTGTGAGCCATCCGTACGTTATGAGCCGGACCCTCCCGAAAAGTTCGCGCCCATCGAGCAGTCGATCTGTAACAAAACGAGAGGCCTATGAATCCCAAGGAAAACCTGCAGCAGATCGCGACCGTGGCGACGTCCACCTCGATGACCCATCGACCGCGCCGCATGCGCCGCGACGACTTCTCGCGTCGCCTGATGCGCGAGCACCGCATCACCGCCGACGACCTGATCTATCCCGTCTTCGTCCACGAGGGCAACAATCTCCGACAGGCGGTCGCGTCGATGCCGGGAGTCGAACGGCTGTCGCTCGACCTGCTGCTGCCGGTCGCCGAAGAGACATTGCGCCTCGGCATCCCGGTCCTTGCGCTGTTCCCCGTCATCGACCCGCGACTGAAGACGCCTGACGGGATCGAGGCGACCAACCCCGACGGTCTGATCCCGCGCGTCGTCGCCGCACTGAAGAAGGAATTCCCCGAGCTCGGCGTGATGACCGACGTCGCACTCGACCCGTACACGAGCCACGGCCAGGACGGCGTGATCGATGCGAACGGCTACGTGATCAACGACGAGACCGTCGGCCTGCTGACGCGGCAGGCCGTCGTGCAGGCGGAGGCCGGCGTGGACATCGTCGCGCCGTCCGACATGATGGACGGTCGCATCAACGCGATCCGCATCGCGCTCGAGGACGCGCGTCACATCCACACCCGCATCCTCGCGTACTCGGCGAAATACGCGAGCGCGTTCTACGGTCCGTTCCGCGATGCCGTCGGCTCGGCTGCGAACCTCGGCCGCAGCGACAAGATGAGCTATCAGATGGACCCGTCGAACAGCGACGAGGCGCTGCGCGAAGTCGCGGCCGACATCGCCGAGGGCGCCGACATGGTGATGGTCAAGCCGGGCATGCCGTACCTCGACATCCTGTGTCGGGTCAAGGAAGCGTTCCACATGCCGACATACGTGTATCAGGTCTCGGGCGAGTACGCGATGCTGAAGGCCGCCGCGCAGAACGGCTGGCTCGACGAGAAGAAGGTCGTGCTCGAGTCGATGCTGGCGTTCAAGCGCGCCGGCGCCGATGGCGTGCTCACGTATTTCGCGCGCGACGTGGCGCGCTGGTTGCAGACGACCGACGCCTGAGTCACCTGCGGTCACGGCCCGCAACCGTTCGCCGCTCCATCGCGTACGTCGACGAAGCCGATCCCGGCCTCGTCC